>DAOVKU010000112.1 GCA_030631665.1 Candidatus Omnitrophota bacterium | reverse complement strand
TACACATTTTTTTCTGGCTATTGATTGTTCTCGGTGCTATTGCTTTGGTCAGATGTATTATTGCGCCCGGCCGGAGGAAAAAAGATGAAGCCCTTGAATTGCTCAAAGAAAGATATGCCAAGGGCGAAATAAACCGGCAGGAGTTTGAGGAAAAAAGGAAAGATTTACTCAGAACATAGATTATCCGCTGAATCCCCTGAGCAGGCTGCCGAAGATAAATTTCTCGAGAAGATATTAACGTGATTTTAAGCTTACTATAAAAATCTTTGACACAACCTAAATTTTAGGTTACAATAAATAGTCTTGTTGTGGCAAAATTTTTAAAATAGAGAGGTTTTTAATTAAGATGAAGGAGATTCGTATTAACGCCCGGGCCGGCCAGGGAGCTATTACTACGGCCGTTTTGCTGGGTAAGGCTGTTTTTGCGAGGGGCGAATATGCCTATGCCTTTCCTTATTTTGGAGCGGCCAGAATGGGGGCGCCCATGAATTCATTTGTGCGCACAGATAATAAACCTATTCGCCTGAGAAGCCAGGTTTATTATCCGGATTATGTTCTGGTTATAGATCCTACTTTAATGAACGATTTTGATATATTTGAAGGAATGAAAAAAGGGGGTTCTGCGATTATAAATGTAACCAGGACCACCAAAGTGCCAAAGCCGCCTGAAGGGATTAAGGCCTTTAGCCTTCCGGCTACAGACATCGCCAATGAAATTATAAAACGCCCATTCGGCAATACCGTATTACTGGGCGCTTTTGCTGCTGCCAGTGGTATCATCGATATAAAAGATTTAAACAAAGTCATAGAAGAACGTTTTGCGGGAGAAGTGGGCGTGCTTAATCAAAAAGCTGCTCAGGCAGGTTTTGATTATATAAAAGAAAAAATCAAATAATAACAGGAAAGGATTGTTGCAATATGCACGTTAAAATAAATGCTAAGCCGGGTTCAAGTAAGGCAAATAAAACCGGTTCCTGGCGCAGCGGCAAAAAACCAAAATTTCTTCAGTCTCGCTGTATAGCTTGCCAATTATGTGTTATTATGTGTCCCGAGGGATGTGTAACCGGAAAAGGTAAAGGCACTTTTAATGTTGACCTTGATTATTGTAAAGGTTGTGGAATTTGCGCTATAATTTGCCCTGTAAAAGACATTGAGATGGTTGATGAGGAAGAAAAAACCCAATCCAGAAAAATTAGCGAGTGGAAGGAAGATAAATGAAGGAATTTTTGGAAGGCTCAAGAGCTATAGCTGAAACAGTCGGTCTTGTTAAGCCGGGAGTAATTTCAGCCTATCCTATTACGCCACAGACGCATATTGTTGAAAACTTAGCCCAGATGGTGGCTGATGGCAAATTAAAGTCAGAATTTATTAATGTTGAGAGTGAGCATTCCGCTGCCAGTGCAGTGCTGGGTGGCAGTGCGACCGGGGTGCGGGTTTTTAGCGCTACCAGTTCACAGGGACTTCTGTTGATGACGGAAGTCCTTTTTAATATTGCCGGCATGCGACTGCCTGTGGTTATTGTGTGCGCTAACAGAGCGGTTTCTGCGCCTATCAACATATGGAATGATCACCAGGATGCGGAAACTGTCCGGGATTCCGGCTGGATACAGCTTTTTGGAGAAAATCTACAGGAAGTTTGCGACCTTCTTCTTCTGGCATATCGGCTGGGGGAAGATAAAGATATCATGCTCCCTGTTTTAGTGAACATGGATGGGTTTGTGCTTACTCACGGACATGAAGTTGTTGATATGCCTGATGAAAAAAAAGTGGAGAAATTTTTACCTCCTTATAAAGCACTCTATAAACTTGATGTGGAAAATCCTATTAGCATGGGCCTTTTGGGGCCGCCTGATTCCTATACGGAGACAAGATTTGCCATCCAGGAAACAATGAAACAGGTTTTGGAATTAACACCAAAGCTCTGCGGCGAGTTTGAAAATGTTTTTGGCAGAAAATTAAACGGCCTTATCGAAACCTACAAGACCGAAGATGCAGATGTCATTTTGGTGGCAAAAGGTTCGGTAGTTGGCACTATTAAGGAAACAGTGGATAGGTTGAGAGAGAAAGGAAAGAAGGTAGGTGTTTTAAAAATTGTTACTTATCGTCCTTTCCCCGCAGACTTGGTTTGCAAGGCACTTTCCGGCACTAAAAAGATAGCGGTGGTAGAAAAGGCCATTTCTCTGGGTTCAAGCGGGCCTATGCATTTAGAAGTTTGCAGGTCTTTCGCCAACAAAAAGGAAAGCCCGCAGATAAATGGTTTTATAATCGGGCTTGGCGGCAGAGACATTAGAATAAAGTCAATTGAAGAGATAGTCAAAGTAGTTTCAAAGACACAAAGCGAAGATAAATTTATAGATTTAAAAAAGGGATTATAGATGAGCAAAATTCATTTGTTTGCACCGGGACATACGGCATGCGCTGGCTGCGGCCAGTCCCTCGCCGCCAGACTGGTAATTAATGCAGCAGGTAAAAATACCATAATTATTAATAATACCGGTTGTCTTGAAGTCTTTTCTTCCAAGGCGCCGGAGAGCAGCTGGGAAGTGCCCTGGATGCATTCTTTATTTGAAAATGCATCTGCGGTGGCATCAGGCGCTGAGGCGTCTTTAAGATTTTTAGGCAAAAAAGAAGGTGTAAATATCATAGCCCAGGGTGGTGACGGTTCAACAGCTGATATAGGCTTTGGGGCTTTATCCGGAATGTTTGAAAGAGGTCATGATGTATTATATGTTTGCTACGATAACGAAGCTTATATGAATACCGGCGTACAACGCAGCGGACTAACACCCTTTGATGCCAATACTACTACTTCGCCTCCGGGCAAAGAGTCCTTTGGCAACTTGCGTCCCAAAAAAGATTTGATATCAATTGCTGTGGCTCATCACATACCTTATGTTGCTTCGGCTTCGATAGGTTATCCCATGGACATCAAAAAGAAAATAAAAAAGGCTTTTTCTATTAAAGGCCCTAAATATATTCAAATTTTCGTCCCCTGTCCTCTTGGCTGGAGGCATCCGCCCCAGTTGACACCAGAGATAGGCAGGTTGGTGGTTGAAACCGGTCTTTTGCCGTTGCTCGAATATGAGAACGAAAAATTAGCCGTTAAAAAAATCAAGGAAATTAAACCGGTCCAAGAGTATTTGAAGCCGCAGAAACGCTTTGCTCATCTTTTTAAAACAGAAGAAGGCAAGGAGCAGATAAAAAAGATTCAAGAGATAGCTGACGCCAATATAGAAAAATTTGGATTAAGATAACAAAAATTAAAAAACGGAGGTAGAAGAATGAAGGCAGTTATAGACCAGGATGCTTGCACAGGTTGTGGACTTTGCGTAAATACCTGCCCGCAGGTTTTTGAAATGGAAGGCGATAAGGCAAAAGTAAAAGTAGATGAAATACCTGAAGATGCCAAGGAATGCGCCAAGGAATCAGAAACAGATTGTCCCCTGGAAGCTATAAAAATTAGCGAATAGTTTTTAACTTTAGAATTTAAATCAAAAAAAGGCCTTATGAAATTTTAAGGTCTTTTGTTTTAAGCAATCCTGATATATGTAAACTGTGCGAGGCTTAACCTCGCACACCATTTTATCACCTATGAGGTGATAAAGGAGCAGTTACAAAAGTTACAAATTTTACTTGATTTTGTACCTTTGGTGTGTTAAATTTAAGTAATACCGTTGTTGGAGAAGGGAAATAGAATTAAGGAGAATAAGAAAATTATAATGAAAAGCTTAAAAGGGATATCAATCCTGATGGGGCAGATTATAGTTAGGCCAAGGCGCGCTTTTAATATTATTATTCAGCAGAAGCTTTTTAAAGAAAGCCTCTTAGTTTTCTTAATT
>DAOVKU010000049.1 GCA_030631665.1 Candidatus Omnitrophota bacterium | reverse complement strand
ATGAAAACTTATATGAAAAAGACCGGTATGGCCATCGTCCCGCTTGCCTACTTCACCTATGTAGCTTCCCCACCAACGCACTGCATGTATCATATCTTCACTCTCGCAGATAAAATCATCAGCTACCACACTTTCCACCGAGCAATCACTTAACCAATCTATTCCGGCAGGATCCCATGGTACCTGTGAGTATTTTACAGGGTAATCAATATACTCTGCATATGCCGCTGTTGTCAAAAACATCATCATCACCGCAAAACTAAGTAGAAATATTATCCTTCGCATTATTTTCTATCTCCTTATTTCTGCTTCAAATAAATTAAAAGTAAAAATGCGTCTTTCAAAAATTCCGCCCTCTCGCCTCCTTTCTTTTTTAAAAAATTTCTTTTAAAATCTTCGCTTTCTCACCTCCTTCCTCTATTCTTCCTAATTTCTATTCCAAAACCCAAACCCGGAATCAAATCCGGCCACAAAAAAACAGAAGCCAGATTATCTTTCAAATCAAGCTTCTGCTTTTAAGTACACAGTTTGTGGTTAACTATTCTCGTTTCGTTATTTTCTTTTTTTCTAACCATCGACAAAAATTAATAAGAAAAATACATCCCCCTCGCATTATATTTTTCTTTCCTTATGTTAACATTAGAAAAACGTTTCTTACAAAATAATATAAATATTGCTGCTTTTCAACGCAAACAAAAAAAACAAATTGGCTATTAATTAACTATGAGGTATTTTCTGCCCTTTTGAATAATTGTGCGAGGCAAAACCAGGCACAGTCACATTTTCTTCTTCCTAACTTTTTACCCGCCTGTGGCGGGCTAATTACTATTTTCTTTTTTTTCTTATTCCTGCTATTCCAAAAAGTCCCGTAGCCAAACTGCCTACGAAAATCATGGTGCCTGGTTCTGGAACAGAATCATTGACTGCCGATTCACTATCTACGTCATCTAAACCCTGAATGTGGGCACCAATTCTAAGGCTTCCATCTGAAATGGAATTAATAACATCGTTAAAATCTGAATTTTCAATCAATAAAAATTTAATACTAACCCACTCCAAAGCATCGCCAGGGCTCACAGGATTTACGCCCTTGTGATAAGGTGGGGAATCAGCATCAGCTGAAAACTGGCTTGTAGTCACAAATGGCGGAATTAAAGCGTTCCCGCCGGGGAGATTTCCCGGAGTAGCCGGGGCATCAAAACTTACTCCCGCACTGCTTGCAATAGAACTTAAACCCAAGAGTACCCCATCATCAAAATAGACAGCGGTTATCGAGGAAGGGGTGTTGGAGTAGTTATAAAATGTAAATATGGCACCATCTGTGGCATAGCTGGTTACATCTACCTGCAAATCCAGTAAGGATAAATCTATTGTTGAATTGCTAGTAAAGACATTCAGTTGATAAGGTATAGCCCCGGCTACTCGCGGAATTGCCAGCACCATAACCAAAATTATCAATATCTTTAATTCTCTCGTATTCATTTTGTCCTCCTTAAAACATTTCTATAAGCAAAAAGCGCTAAAAAAATTATATTTCCCTTTTTCTAACTGCCGCTATTCCAAACAACCCTGTGGTTAAACTGCCAATAAGCAGCATCGTGCCAGGTTCTGGAACGACTGTGCCATTTAGTTCTAAATAATCATTCACGCAGTCTGTTTGCCATCTTACCGAAATGCTCTGGCCATAATACCAATCACTGCCAAAATAACTGACAGGAACCCTGGCTTCCATAATCCAGGTGCCGGTAACAGGCGTTCCGGAATCATATCCTACCCCGATATCGCTTGATGAATTCCACTGGCTCCAAATTATATCAATATTTACCCCGCTGGTCATCAATGTGCCGGCAAGTGTCCCCGTATTAGCATCAAAGTATGATTGGTCGAACTCATTCCAGTTATATCCATTTTCGTGATACCATTTAAGATTGCCGCCTACATTCTCTTTTACCAGTCCCCATGAAGCTGAAACTCGATGTCCTGTGCCGCCGGTTAGGCCAACCGGCCTTGTGCCAATTCCAAAATCAGCGTCGCTTGTTTTCCAAAAGTCATTTTCATCAACCCCAAGTTTTATAGCCAAATCTCCGGCACCAAAGTCATAATTGTAGCAATATGGATAACTAACATCCATGCCATAAGGATTCGCAGAGGTAACAAGGGCAAAATAGGCATAATTAGAATCACTATCAAAATATAAGCTCTCAACATCAAAGGCCTCACCACCACCGGGATTACCGGAAACAGGACCTATGTCATTGCCTTGAGCATAAGATGCAGTGGTTGATGAAGGAACCCATGCATTGCTAAAGTTGTTTCCTCCGCCTACACTTACACCTATCCCCCAGTCAGCAATGCTGCCATCAATGGTATAAGCCATTGCTCCCACAGAAGATAAAATAAGCAAACTAAAAAACACGAATACACCAAAAATTATCTTTTTCATTATTATCTCTTCCCCCCCATTTTTTGACCGTGCGAGTATGTGCGAGGCTTAACCTCGCACAGTGCATCAAAACAAAAAAAGCCAGCAGACATAATTGCCTACTGGCTTAAATTATTAACTCCAAAAAATCTTTGATAAGAAAAATACACGCTTCCTCCCAACGTTATATTTTTCTGATTCATGTAATCATCTACGAAATAACAAAGTTGATGATAACACTATAAAAAAATATGTCAACACTTTCAATAGCACTCATTTGTCTTTTTACTGAAAAATCTTGCTAAAATATTTCCCTTTCTCTTTTTTAACCTTAAAATAAGACTGTGCGAGGTTTAACCTCGCACAGTGTACTAAAAAACTTTCCCTTGAAACTAACCGCGCTTTCTTCTAACAGCTGCTATACCAAAAAGTCCGGTAGCTAAACTGCCTAAAAGAATCATGGTGGTAGGTTCGGGGATGGGAACACATTCAGTAGCAACGTGTAAACTGTCAACTATTGCATAGTATCCCGGGCTTGCGGTGAAATTAAGAACTATTTCTTCCCATTCTGGATTCGGCTCAATGCTATACCAAATACTCTCTGTGCGCAATAATCCAGCTAAAGGGTCGGTGTATACTAAGTGAGGGGCACTTGATGCATAGCCCTGTGGCGCCAATAATGATTCAGTTACATCACTAAGTAGGCCTGGGGCTTCGGCATAGGTAATTTCTTTCCATAAATGCTTTACATCATTTGGTATGTCCCAGTTATCAATGTGGCATACTACGCTTCCAGTAATAGGCGCAGTTCCACCTCTGTTGTCAATTCCAATCACACCGGTAAAGATATTCCCTAATCCATCATTGAATGTCTCAAAATACTGAATCTCGTCTGATACCCAAACATAGTCACTTGGGTAAAGTGTGGGGTCATCATATCCAGTATAATCGGGATAACCTGCTCCTTCCAGAAAACCTTGAGGATCTACTTCTGGTGGACTTTGTCCCCAATCGAACGTCCACAAGATGTTACGCTGATAGGGATATTGAGTTGCCCATTGCTGGCCGCTACCTTCCGGTGGATGCGCAAATGTGTTTGCCTGAGCTGAAATACTAGCCATCAACAAACCGCCTATCAAGATAATAGACATTAATGTTAATTTCTTCATACTCTTTCCTCCTTTTCTTCTTTTTCTGACTCTTGTTATTCCAAATAATCCTGTGGCTAAACTGCCAAGAAGCATCATGGTGCCGGGTTCAGGGATGGGGTCAGGCTCTCCGTTAGATTCCTCTCCATCATATATTTTAATATAATCCATATGACATTCACCGCCGCCATTCCCTACAAAAAGGTCAACTACGCCATCTGTCCCAGTCGTATTACCACAAGCTACATCAAGATTTTGCAACACTCCATCAAAGTATGCATGGCACTTCGCCTGATTAGTGTGAACCATCAGACGAACTACATGATAATCATCAGTAAAATCTTGTGTTATTAAAGTCTGCCAACTTCCATTGAAGGATTTTAAAAACGAACCATTTCCAAACCAGAGATATAACTGTTCAGCTCCGGCATTGATAGTAATAAACTGATTGCCATTGCCAGGAGCATCATTTCTATATCTGAATTCAACAGTATAATCACCGCTTCCAATTGTTCCGATGTTTTGGAATTGTTTTGCACTGGTACCTGCACTAACCATCTGATGCAAATATCCTGCTGGACTAATTTCAAATGTTCCACCAATTGACCCGTCTGTCCAATTGTTTAAATTATCGAACGGTTCATCTAAAACAAGAGTTGCGTGTGCTACACTGAAAAACCCTAATAAGAAAAAACATCCTGCAACTATTATTAATCCAACTCCTCTTTTCTTCATTCGCTTTTTTCCTCCCAATTTATTTTTTACAAAACAAAAAAACCAGTAGACACAATCGTCCACTGGTTTAAACTACCAATTAAAATTAAAAAATCTTTGATAAGAAAAATTCACGCTTCCTCCCAACGCTAAATTTCTTTTTTTTATCTAATTATCTTAAAAAATTATTTCTCCAACTTTTAACAAAATAACATAAATAAAAAAAGATGTCAATGTTTTCAATAGTACTCATCTGTCTTTTTGAGGGAAACTTTTGCTAAAATACTAATTTATCCCCTCTTTTGACATAAAAGGAGTAGTGCTGGGCAAAACCCGCGCGCAGTTTTATCTCTTTTTTCTAAATCCACGTCGCCTAAACAGGCAAGTTAACTGCCCCCATCTATTGTTTTCTTCTAACAGCTGCTATACCAAATAAACCGACAGCCAAACCACAAAGCAAAACCATCGAAGTTGGTTCTGGTATGGACTGTGGATATAAATAAGAAATACCGGCCACGTCGTCGGCATGAACTTCTCGCCGTATGCCATAATAACCGGCATACATAACTGCCGCCTCGGTGATTGCGTGTCCGAGTCCTAAAGCATGACCTATTTCATGCAAGACAACCGTTTCTATATCAATCCCTACACCTATGCCCCATTCAAAATAATCATTAAAATAAATCTCGCTGAAAGCAAAATCAGCAAAACCATCTTCATTTGCATCTAAAAAAGGTATGCCATTAATTATAATAGCCGGCTCTCCCTCTTCTGCCGCAAAACCGCAACTTATAGTAACGCCTAACATGGTCTCTCCGCCGCCCGCTTGTAAACTCTCAAAATAATTATACGGCAACCATCCCCCTACGATTATATTGGCATACCAGGGATAATAAGGAAATACAACACTTGTATCTCCGCCAATTATAGCATTTATTTCCGGATCCCCCTTGCTCCAACCATTATCCCAATAATCATAATTTCCGCCATTGTCACTAACCTGCGCAAAAGAAATATTTGATGTTGAAACTGCCTCCCAGCTATTAAAAGCACCTATGAGCGCATTTGAAACTTCTGAACTTGATAGTCCGTTATCTGTTGTATAATCGGTTTCATCCAAAATGTAAGAAATATCATAATTGCAAAGCGTTTGCGCTACCGGCCTATTCCATTTAAAACCAGTCAATGAATAAAATTGAGGCATAGGCTGCGGTGTTTCATATTCATAAGCCCGGGCATTGCCACACATAAACAATAAACAAAAACAAATTATCAAAAAACACCTTTTATTGAATTTCATCCACCCCCTCTTTCTAATTTTTACTTTTACAACTAGTAGTCTACTGGTATATTACTTTGAAGGCAGTTTAAGCTAAGTTCCTCAACTTGTCAAGAAAATTTTTGCAAAAAAAGCCGATTGAATTAACAATCGGCCATCTCCAAAAATTCACCGGCTAAAAACAAAAAAACTGCGCGAAGCTTAGCTTCGTACAGTCCTATTTTCTTTTCCTAAAATTTAGTATTCTAACTACTGTCTTTTTCTAACAGCTGCCGCTCCAAAAAGTCCTGCCGCTAAACTACCAATAAGAATCATGGTGCCCGGCTCGGGAATGGGGTCAAAGGTATCAAGGGTACCGTTTAAGGTAACCATATCCCCAATGCCTGATCCATCCCAATATTGAGGATGTTCTATATAAGGAGAAGCATAGGTTCCATTAGCAAAATCGTCATTTAACAGAACATAATTATACGCCTCCAACATACTAACGTACCCATCTCCATTCACATCCCCTCCTAATCCGGAAACAGCATTATTAAACTCATAATTATATTCGCAATACTCATTAACATAAAACCAGGCACTTTCATAGGCGGAAGCGGCGCTCATAAGCACCCTGTTGGAACCGGTAAGGTTGTCAATAAATCCACCGCCATAACACTGCTGAAAACTAAAAATTTCATAAGCATAATTTGTAATTTTATTCACTTCCACAGCAAAGGCGGCGTCAGTAATATAACTGCTTTCCCACAGCCACAATCCTGTATCCGTGCCTCCCTGGCTACCGCCATGGTCGGTGGTCCAGACAAAAAGACTGTCCTGAGAAGTCATCTGTGTTGCAAGAGTACTAAAAACAGTCTGAATATCACCTTTTGTAGCCGCATAATCGACATCATTGGAGCCATTGCCATCTAAATCAAAAGGTGAGCTATCATAAGAGTATATCCAGGGGGGTGGGTGGAAATTTGTTACGGTATTTCTGTCATTAGCAGAATTGAGCCCATCAGAATTTAACACATAGACATTATCTTCTAAATATCCATAGTCAGTAATTAAAGTACCATATATCGTAGAAAGGTCATTATAGAAGGCTATATTGTTATTATAAGTATCATATCCCCCATTAATCAAAACAGCATAGGGTGCTGCTTGGCTAATCCCCGTCATGATAAAGACAAAGCCAACGGCTATTGGTAATAACAATAAGTTTTTAACTCTTTTCATCGTTTTAAGCGCTTTTTTATATATAACCCCATACAAAAACAGAATTTCTGAAGATAGTTTACCATCAAATGCTTCCCTTGTCAATGGTATCAATTTGTCTTTCTGCTGGAAAATTTTGTGCAAAACTGTGCGAGGCTTAACCTCGCACAATCCAATTTTTTACAATCCTACTGACAGTTCATTAAAATTCCTGCCATATTTCCTTTTCGTCCCTAAAAAAATCAAACCCGTCAATCCTGCTCCTAACAACAATATGGTTTGGGGTTCGGGAACAAGCTTTACATTAGCAATGGTATCACCTTCCATCTCACTCCAATTACCACAGCTATTAAAGGTGCGGACAACTTTATTTGAGGTATGATAGAGTGTTCCGTAAATATAATAAGGCCATCTACCAATTTCCATATTAGGAATAATGTCCTGGGAATTATCAAAAATCCCGTCATAATTAGTAACAGTCAATATATTTTCGCCACTGACAAAGTAATTATTAACCGTATCCCAATTGTAAGTCTGGCAGGCATAGGTAATATAATTAAGCACAAAACGGGTATCAAAGAAGTTTTCGTTGGTTATACCTGTGTTCCATTCTGTCAGAGTGTGATTGGTAGAGCATTCGACATCCCATGTCCATTCAAATGCGGGATGTTGATGGTCATAATCATTAAACAGGTTCACCCAGGCATGGGCTTCTAATCCTATAAAAAAAACAAGCAACCCGCAAAACCCTGCTACTATAAATTTTATTTTGACGGCCTTCATGCGCTCTTTCCTCCCTGCTTATTAAAGAAACGCTTTCAAGTTAGTTAATAATTATACCACCAAAAAGGCAATTGTCAATATACTTTCTTAGCTTTCAATAGTAAATTGTTGCTCTAATGTGCGAGGCTTAACCTCGCACAGTCTATTTTCTTTCCTAATTCCCAGCTGCTAACTACTACTTTCTTCTCTCTTGCGCCACCACTCAACTGTTCTTTTTAACCCATCCCCAAAGGAGACCTTGGGTCTCCAGCCAAGCACATCTCTGGCCCGGGTAGCATCTAAATAAATACGCAGAATCTCACCTTCTCTGGGTGGAGCATAAATAGCTTTTTCCTTAAAACCAAGTATTTTAGCCAGCATCTCAAAAATCTGATTCACTGAAACACCAACACCCGTGCCTATATTTAAAATTTCATTAGTTCCTTTCTCAAGGGCTGATAAATTTGCCTCAACTATATCGTCAACGTAGACATAATCGCGAACTTGCTCTCCATCGCCAAAAATAGTAGGCTTCTTACCTTTAAGCATTAAGCCGATAAAAATAGAATTAACACCTGCTTCGTTTATTTCCGGGTTCTGCCTGGGACCAAACACATTGGGATATCTTAAAACTGTATAATTAAGCCCATAGAGTGCTTTATAAAGATAAAGATAATGTTCAACGGTGTGTTTTGAGATACCATATTGGCAGAGGGGATTAACAGGATGTTTTTCATCAGCCGGCAGATACTTTGCTTCTCCATAAATAGCACCACCGGTTGAGGCATAGATAAATTTTTTCACGCCGAATTTCTGACTGTTTAAAATCAAATTTAAAGAACCTAAAATATTTACTTCCGCATCAAATTCCGGCTCTTTAGTCGAGCGCCTGACATCCATCTGGGCGGCATGGTGAATAACATAATCAAACTTCTCTTTCTTAAATACATCTTCCATGCCCCTGTCTCTGATATCCATCTCATAGAATTTCGCCTGCTTATTAAGATTTCTTTTAAAACCGGTTGAAAGGTCATCAATTACCACCACCTTGTGTCCTTCCTTAATTAACCTATCAACCACATTTGAACCAATAAAACCCGCACCGCCGGTAACTAAAATCTTGGCCATCTTGTCTCCTTACTGTGCGAGTGTGCGAGGCTTAACCTCGCACACTATTTTTATCAACGCAACACTAACAACGAACTACGTTTCTTTAATACGCTTCTCTATGCTTAAACAAACTAACGACTGTCGTAAACAAAATTTTAATATCAAGCCAGAAAGACTGATTTCTCATATATTCAAGGTCATGCTTTGTCTTTTCATCAATAGTTGTATCTCCCCGCACCCCCAGCGACTGTGCCAGACCTGTCAAGCCGGGCCTTAAATAAAGACGCCTTTTATTCCAATCGGTATACTGGTTGACGTATAAATAGGTCTCAGGCCTTGGGCCCACAAGACTCATGTCGCCTTTTAAAACATTAAACAACTGCGGCAGTTCATCAATGCTGGTCTTTCTGAGAAAACGCCCTATCTTAGTTACCCTGGGATCAAAATCTCCGGTTACCTTAACCGGCGGCCCTTTGGCAGCTTCCTGCCTCATGCTCCTGAATTTATACATCCTGAAAGGTTTCCCGTTCTGACCTATTCTCTCCTGAGAGAAAAAGACAGGGCCCGGCGATTCTTTCTTGATTAAAATACCTACCACCGCGAACAAAGGTGAAATTATTATTAAACCTATAATCGAACCCATAATATCAAGTATTCGTTTCGCCACCGCTTCCCAGCCCTGCATGGGTATATCTCTAAAACTAATAAGCGGCACATTCCCAATCTCATAAAATTCCATATTCCTGGGAGCAAATTCAAATATATCCGGTACAATCCTCACAATAATATCTTCGGCGCTCAATTCCTCTATAAATCGTTTTACTTTCTCTCTGGGCAAAGAAGAGGTAATAATCACAAAGTGGGCCTTTTCCTTTTTAGCTATTTTCTTAAGGTCACCCAAGTTGCCTAATATGCCTTTTTTGGTAAGGAGGCTTATTTGCCACAAATCTTTTTCAGATAAATCTTTTTCCCGTGTTTTATCAATAACAACGCCGGTCACCGAATAAAGTGTCTCCGGGTGCCTCTTATACTCTTCGGATAAAGTTAAAGCCGCCTCACCCCAACCCACCATTATTATTCTTTTTATGCCTTTGCCCTTTAAACTAAGCCAGATAAGGCCCTTTCTTATAACAAGTCTGGAAGAAATCAAAAAAACAAAAGAAATAACCCACATATACAAAAACAGCAATCTTGCAAGCTGTATGTGGTGAAAACCGTAAGAATAAGCCAGGATAAAAAGTGTCCCCAGGCTCACAGCAATAAAAATTGATATAAAAATCTCACCTATGCCCCAGCGGCGTCTTGGTTCATACTGGTGCATTAGAGAAAGGATGGTCAACCAGGAAAAGAGTATAACCGGATAAACATAGGTATAGTCCTGTGGGCTGCCTACCCCTGCCACAGAACCAAAAAGACTGAAATTATCTCTCACCCAAAAAGCCAGGCTGAAAGCAAAAGTAATAAGAATGGTGTCCATAGCCACCATGCCAAAAATAAATATTTCGCGTCTGTGTTTTATTTCCATTTTTAAAAAAGGGGCTAGCGCCCTTTGTTTCCTTTCTTTTGCCTCTTTCTTTTTCTTCTTCTTTTGTTTTTTAACAATTTAACAGTTTAACAATTTAGCAATTTAATCATTTTCTTCTTCTTTTACTGCTTACTGTCTTCTCTCTACCGCCACGGCCTCAAAATAAGCTATGGGGTCTCCAATAAAAATAAGCCTCCACGGACTCGACCACGCACCTGACTTTTTTCTAAAAGCATAAGAATAAGTATGGCCAAACAATAAATTCTCAACCTCCAGCACTGGGGGGTTAAAAGCCTGCACAAAAGGTTCAGCCACTGCTCCATAGTAAATATAGGCGCCGTTTTCAAGCCACCTGCCTGCAATAGTATCCGGATTTTTCGGGTCTGTGGCAGAACCGCTCTGCGTAAAGCAGACCACGGCCGGCACAGTTTCAGGAATATCCTCAACCGTTCCGCCGCCCGAACGAGTGCTCCAGCCATGACCGCCGCCGGAAGAATTTACAAAAATTAAATCATAATTACTGCCATCCATCATCAGTGAATTCCATTTCTCAATGCTCGCCCCTTCTCCTTCCACCACCTGCGATTGTATAAAACCGCTTAAGAGTCGAGAAGCACCAGACGTTGCGTATGCGCTCCATGGGGCTGAGTCAACCACATAGGTATTGAAAAAAAGAGCTCTTTTGGGCTGCAGGAAAATAGCGCACATGGCCTGATAAAGAGCCTTGTCTTGCGGCCCGAGCAATCGTCCGCACAAAGCATATCTATTTCCATTATCGTCTCTATTTATAGCATCATCAAGGCTATAACGGCCTGCGTTAGGGCCTTTATTATAATCATAAATATAACTTAAATCGCAGGCAATAGTTATAAAATCAATTCCTTCCAAAAAACCTTTATAGGAAATATCCCAGGAGTCAATAAGATTCATGATTTGTTTTCTTATCTCTTCTTTTTTGTCAAAATCCACAGTCCTGCCATATTTATAACTGTAAGGCAGAAATTCTAAAATCTCTCCTCGGGCTGCTGCCAGGGCCAGGCCGCCCGCCATCTCATCATCAAGTGCCCTGGTAAAAACAATTCCCAGGGGCGTGCCTTTAGTCTCAACCAATCTTCTTTTAATCTGCTCTTCATCTACATTTTCCACAGCCAAAATATCTTCTTCTCCCCAGGAGGCATAAAGGGCGCGCAGAATGATTTGCTCATCTATATCGCCTAATCTGACAGGGTTTGCGTGAATAACCTGTTTTGGTTTAAAGGTCTCAATAAATTTTTCTGTCAATTTTGAATCCGCAAAAAGAATCGGGAAAATCTCTTTTTCATTCCACTTGCCTAAATAATACAAATATGT
>DAOVKU010000038.1 GCA_030631665.1 Candidatus Omnitrophota bacterium | reverse complement strand
TGCATCACAGCACCATTCAGTGTGTCGGTTATAAGATGTTAGAAGAAAGACAGCATGTTGAGTTTGAAATTTAGCAGGGCCCTAAAGGTGAACAAGCCACAAATGTAGTAAAGTTGTAACTTGACAACAAATAGGCCCGGCTATAATTGCCGGGCCTTATTTTAAAGGAGGTTTAAAATGCAGACAGGAAAAATAAAAAAATTAGTTCGTGAGAGAGGTTTTGGTTTTATTAGTGCTACAGACGGCAGAGAAATATTTTTTCACCAGAGCAGCCTTGTGGATGTTGAATTTGATGCTTTGAATGAAGACCAGGAAGTCGAATTTGAAGTTGAGAAATCTCCTAAGGGAGCACGTGCGATTAACGTACGTATTCCAAAATAAGCACTGAAAATATCATAAGTTTTCTACTTTCTTTTTTAAATTTATATTGACAGATTGCTATAGAAGAAATATTATAAAAAAATCAGCTTGAGAGTTCAAATATTTCAAGGTGTAAGCTCAGGGATGTCAAAACTTATACTTTTTTGTTTTAGAATAGTTTAATGAAGGGAGGAGATTCATGAAACTTTTATATACAATTTTGCTTTCTGTGTTGGTTTTTAATTTTGGATTTAATGCTGCAATGGTGGAAGCAAAGAATGTGATTATTGAGAAAGGAAAACAGATTTCACTTGATTACACGCTCACGATAGAAGGCAAGGTGATAGATAGCTCAGAAGATAGAACTCCTCTGAAATATACTCAAGGGAAAGGGGAAATTATACCCGGGCTTGAAAAGGAACTTGAGGGGCTAAAAGTAGGAGATGAAAAAACTGTTGTTGTACCTCCGGAAGAAGCCTATGGTTTATCAGACCCCAATGCATTTCAGGAAGTTCCACGCTCATCTCTTCCGCCCGAGATTAAACCACAAGCAGGTATGAATATTCAGGCAAAAGATGCTACTGGCAATGTTTTTCCGGTAGAAATTACAGAAGTCAAAGAGGATACGGTTGTTATAAATTTTAATCATCCCCTGGCAGGTAAAACATTGAAATTTGATATAAAGATTGTTTCTATAGAGTAATGAAAGCTGAATTAATATTTTTGAATTTATAGCATTAAGTATAATTTTTGTGCACAAAAAGCCTGTCTGAAAATAGACAGGCTTTTTATTTTTGCTTTGTCTGCCTTTATTGCGAGTAGCAACAATATTTTTTTGTTGAAGTTAGAGTGCGCTCATATTATAATGTATCTTGATAAAGGAAAAAAGATGAGCGAAGAGACAAAAAAAAGAGGACTTAAGCCTGTTTACATAGAGGCATTTGATTTAGACGATGCATGGTTTCAATGTCTGTCAAAAATCTTGGAAGAGGGCTATGTTTATAAAATAGACCGCGGAAGTTATGCGGGTCAACGTCGTCTCGAGTTTGATTTTATTACACTTCACGTTAAAAATCCCGCCCATCAAATAATTCCTGTTATGCCCGAAGGTTCAAGCATACCCGCACCCACCAGTATGGAATATATAAATCAATATCTGCAATATCTCCTAACCAGCACCAAAACCGAAACAGAAGATTATACCTACGGCGAGAGACTAGTAGATCCTAAAGTAAAAATTGAAACAGAAATCGATGGTAAAAAGATGATAAAAGAAATGCCGCTTAAGTGCAACCAGGTGGAAGAGGTTATAAAAATTTACAAAAAAGATGGTTTTGGAACCAACCAGGCTATTATGGAGATAGGTATGCCATCCGATTTAAAACTTACAGACCCGCCATGTTTGCGTCTTATAGACACCCGTGTACGTTACGGGAAATTACATTTCTTTTTGTATTTTCGTTCTTGGGATCTCTGGGGCGGTTTTCCTTCTAATCTTGGCGGGCTTGAGCTGGTAAAGCAATATATGGCCGCAGAGATTGGTGTGGGAAGCGGAGAGATTGTGGCTTGCTCAAAAGGGTTGCATCTTTACGAATATGCCTGGGACCTTGCTAAGCAAAGAACCCGCAAATTAGATTTAGATATAAAATAAACAGACCCACCTCCGAGGTGGGACTAGGTGAGATTGCATTATGTTGGGATATTTGATTTTATTATTTACCGTGGTTCCGGTTGTGGAGCTGGCTCTTTTAATCAAGGTTGGTCAGTATATAGGAGTTGGTTATACGCTGGGGATTGTTATTTTTACAGGTATAGCTGGTGCATATTTGGCAAAAAAACAGGGGTTTCTTACTCTGCGCAAGATTGAGAAAGACATAAACCAAGGCCGGATGCCGACAGGTGAATTATTTGACGGCGTTTTAATTTTAAGCAGTGGTATATTGCTTTTAACGCCCGGTTTTATAACCGACTTGATAGGTTTTATGGGACTAGTTCCCTGGACACGGAATTTACTTAAAGGATGGCTTAAAGAAAAGATAAGGGGCATGATTGACCAGGGAAAAGTCATTACCATTACCTCTTTTAAGCCTCTGGATTAAATAGCCCACCTCCGAGGTGGGATTAATGAGCGGCTAAAAATGAAAATGGCCGATTACTCTTTCATCTCGCAGGTTGAAAAAGAAAGGAAACGGATATGAAATATTCTGTCTATCTTGATATAGAAACCACGGGTTTAAGCCTGCAGCACAAAAGCTTGACGGTGATTGGCTTACATATGGATTACGATAATCAAAGCCAGACCATACAATTGGTAGGGAATGACATATTTACTTCAAAGTTAGTTAAATTAATAAGAAAAGATGCTACGCTATATACTTATAATGGTTCGCGTTTTGATCTTCCTTTTATTAAAGCAAAATTGGGCATAGATCTTACAGAGCATTGTGTGCATAGAGATTTAATGTATGATTGCTGGAACCAAAATATATACGGCGGCTTAAAAGAAGTTGAGAGAAAACTGGGTATCGAGAGAAAGACGGTAGGCATAGACGGGTTTATGGCCATACAATTATGGTATGATTATGAGCACTACGGAGATGAGCAGGCACTGGCAACCTTGTTAGAATATAACAAAGAAGATGTGGTTAATTTAAAGGCGCTCAGGCAGAAGTTAAATATTTAAAGAAAAGATATAGGAGAAAGCTGTGAAGAGAAAAAATTTCATTATAGCAATGGCAATAGCATGTTTTTTGATATTTGGTTTTTCGGTTGATTTATCAACTGCCCAGGAAATGCGCATGGAATACAAAGAATATGTTATTAAGGTTGCAGGCACAGGGGAGATCTCTGTAGAGCCGGATTCTTTGAGATTGGTTTTGTCAGTTGAAAGTGAAAGTATAAATTTCTATAGAGCCACAAGAGATAATACGAAAAAAATAGCAGCTATTATGAAGGAAGTTGAAAAATTAAAGATACATAACTTAGAATTTTCAACCTCAACTTTCGATTTTGTTGGGTACAGGCCGGATAAATCTATATTGCCGGCTAATAAGTATAAGATTAAAAATATAGTAACGGTAAAGGCCGAGAGATTGCAATATGATAAGCTTTCTGATTATGCCTCCAATATTGTCGATATTGCTATTAAAAGTGGCGTCACACAAGTGAAAAACTTATCATTTTATTTAAAGGATGAAAAAAAAGCTAAAGATGAGGTACTGAAAGTGGCCCTGCAAGATGCCAAGCATAAGGCCGCTTTAATAGCCAAGGAGTTAGGGGTTACTTTAAAAGGACCCTATAATGTGCTGGGGTTCTGGTTTAGCGGGTCCCGTCCACCAAGAATGCCATTTTATAGCAATATGGTTTTATTAGAAAAAGGAGCTGCGCCGGGAGTTCAGATTGTTACCGGAAAAGAAACAGTTACGGCGCAGGTTGAGCTGGAATTTAAATTTGAATAGCGGTGTCAGCTAAGCATATAATCGAAAGACGTTTTAATATTAAACCGGAATGAACAAAACAACAAATTATTAAAAAGAAAATACACTTCCTCTTGAAGGATTTTCTGAAATTCTCCCCCGAGGAATCCGAAGGATTCCCGGCCCCTAGAGATTTGTAAAATCTCAGGGATTAAGTCCCTGGAATTGCTGTACAATTCCTAGGGAGACTAAGTCCTCGGAATTATCCCTTTGGGAAAATTCCAGAGGGTTCGACAATTTCAGAAATCAAGGAGGAAGTTAATTCGCGTATAATATTAAGGATCCCTTGCTTAAGCAATCTAAAATTCTTTTCAATAATTTTAGATTAAGCTTCGGGATTAATTCGACCATACAATTTGCATCACTATATTCTGTAAATTGTGGTCTCATTAAAGGAGAAAAAATGGAAACTTTCGATGCTATAACTAAAAGGGCTAGTGTAAGAGAATATCAAAGTAAGCCCATAGGGAAAGAATTATTAGAGAAACTGGTTGATGCCGGTAGGCGTGCGCCCACTGCCAGGGCTGTGGAGCCCTGGGAATTTGTAGTTATCCAAAACGAAGAAACTCTGAATAAACTTGGGCAAATAGCTAACACAGGTAGGTTTATTAAAAATTCAGCCTCTTGCATAGCTGTATTTTGCAAAGATACCAAATACTATCTTGAAGATGGCTGCGCTGCTACCGAAAATATATTACTTGCCGCTACAGCTCTGGGTTTAGGGGCATGTTGGGTAGCCGGAGATAAAAAACCTTATGTGGATGAAGTTGCAAAACTCTTAGGAGTCCCTCCAGAGCTTAAATTGATAAGCTTGATATCGTTGGGGTGGCCAAAGCAACAAACTGAACAAGCCAAAACTCGCAGATTAAGTGAGCTTATACACTGGGAGAAGATAGCAATAAAGGAGGAGGAATAATGGGAATTAGAGTGATTATTGCGCTTCTGGTATTGACAGTTATAGTAGTCATAGCTATATTTAACCGCTTGATCAGATGCAAAAACCTGATGAAAGAGGGATGGAGCGGGATTGATGTGCAGTTGAAAAGGCGACACGACCTTATCCCTAATATTGTAGAGACAGTTAAAGGCTATAAAGAATATGAACAGAAGCTTCTTAAAGAAGTAACCGACATGCGCTCTAATCTCACAAAGAGCGAAGGCCCTCAAGAAAAGGGCAAGTTAGAAAGCGGCCTTTCGCGGGTGCTGAAAAGTATTTTTGCCGTAGCCGAGGCTTATCCAGAACTCAAAGCCAATCAAAATTTTCTCAGTCTCCAGAAAACATTGACTGATATAGAAGGCCAAATTCAAATGGCCAGAAGATATTACAATGGAGCGGTTCGCAATTACAATATACTGATGCAGTCTTTTCCCGCTAATGTTGTGGCCGGCGCTTTTAATTTTAAAAAAGGCGAATTTTTTGAACTAGACTACGCCACAGAGCGTAAAGTCCCTGATGTAAAATTTTAAAGTTAAGAGTAGTTTTTGCAGGGATAAAGGCAAGATGAAGAGAACCTTTACTTTTTGTGTAGTTTTTATTCTTCTAAGCTGTATTCTTTTTGGTTTATCTTTATATGCTCAAGAGAAGAAAACCGAGAAGATACTTTCTTTTAACAGCCGCATAAAGATTAATCCCGATGCTTCCATGGTAGTAACTGAGACCATTAAGGTCAGGAGCACCGGCGCCCACATCAAACGCGGAATCTACCGCGATTTCCCAACCCAATACAAAGACAAATTAGGCAATAAGTATGTGGTTGATTTTAAGGTATCAAAAGTTTTAAGGGATGGTAAGAGCGAAAGTTATCATTTTGGGTCGCTGGTTAACGGCCGCCGCCTTTATATGGGAAGGAAAGATGTCTTTTTGCCGGCCGGCGAATATACCTATACTATTGTCTATCAGACCAACAGACAACTCGGATTTTTTAAAGATTTTGATGAGCTTTACTGGAATGTTACCGGCAACGGCTGGTCTTTTCCAATCGAGAGCGTCTTGGCTACAGTTGAATTGCCTGATGCAGTCAGAGGTAAAATTATCACACGTGACGGATATACTGGCCCTATGGGTGCTAAGGATAAAAAATTCTCTTCTTACATCAATGATTTGGGCGACACGGTTTTTACCACCACAGCTCCCCTTGCTCCCGGAGAAGGGTTAACTATTGTTGTTTCCTGGCCCAAGGGCTATGTAACTGAGCCGACTGCGAAGATGAAGGCTGGTTATTTTTTTCGTGATAACCGCGGCATTCTCTCCGGATTAGCAGGACTGTTAATTATTTTGTTTTATTATATGTTTATATGGACGCGTGTTGGCAAGGACCCTGCTAAAGGCGTTATAATACCTCTTTATAATCCGCCTGAGAATTTTTCCCCGGCTTCTGTACGCTATCTTATGAAAATGGGTTTTGACAATAAGTCGTTTACGGCCGCCGTTATTGATATGGCGGTTAAAGGATATCTTAAGATAAAGGAAGAGGACAAGGTGTTTACTCTTACTAAGACCGGAGCCAAAGAATCGGTTCTTAGCGAGGAAGAAAAAGCCATTGCCAGCAAACTATTTGGCTATCAAAAGGAAATCAAGCTGGAAAATAAAAATCATCTTAAGATAAGTGCGGCCATAAAGAATTTAAAGAATGCTCTGAAAAATAAATTTGAGAAAATATACTTTTTTACTAACAAGCGGTATTTTATTGTAGGCCTGGTTATCTCTGTTTTAGTTGTAATGGCAAGCGGGGCCTTAGAGTGCAAGGAGAAGCTGGGAATGGTTATCTTTATGTGCATATGGCTTACCGGCTGGAGTGTTGCTGTGATATTTTTGATACGCCAGGTTATTTATTTATGGAAGAGTGGGCCGGTGGGTAGGGCAATATTGATGAGTTTATTTGCGCTGCCTTTTATAGCGGGTGAGTTTGCTGGTATAGGTATGCTGCTTTTTTCCAGCTCGATTTCGGTGATTGTTATACTGATAGCCGTGGTTTTCTTAAATTGCCTATTTTACTACTTACTCAAAGCACCCACTATTTCCGGCAGAAAGATTATGGACAAAATAGAGGGTTTTAAGATGTACCTGGCGGTTGCCGAAAAGGAACGTCTTAATATTTTAAATCCCCCAAAAGAAACACCCGAGCTTTTTGAGAAATACTTGCCCTATGCCCTGGCGCTGGATGTAGAACAGGCCTGGGCGCAGAGATTTTCCGCTGTCTTTAAGCAAATTGTGGAGTCTGGCGGTGATTACTGTCCAAACTGGTATAGTGGTGTTGCGTGGAGGGCTCTGGGCCCCATGGGGCTTAGCTCTAAATTAAGCAGCTCTTTATCCGGCGCCATATCTTCTTCTTCGGTGGCTCCCGGCTCGCATTCCGGCGCAGGAGGCGGTGGATTCTCCGGCGGAGGCGGAGGCGGAGGAGGAGGCGGCGGCTGGTAAAAGGTAAACCAAAATGGAAGAAATTAGAATAAAAAAGAGAAGAATTTGTAGAGTAGTCAGGAATATTTTTTTGGGTATACTTACCATCAGTGTAGTTATATTTATACTTAGTTATATAAGCTACAAGGTCTGGAAGCATAATTTGGTAGCCAGGCTAAAAGCCGGCAGCAGAATGGTTGAGACGGTAGTTGGTCCGGTAGAATATGCAAAAATGGGTGAAGGGCCTGTGATTTTGATATGTCACGGTGGTGCTTGTGGATACGACAATATATACATGTATAGAAATTTGGTGGATGAAGGATTTACTTTAGTTTGTCCATCGCGGCCCGGTTATTTGCGCACACCATTAAAGGATGGAAAGTCGTTTGAAGAACAGGCAGACATGCTGGCGGCTTTTTTAGATGCGGTGGGCATTAAGGATAAAGTTGCGGTGATTACAATTTCTCTGGGCGGCCCGACGGCTTTACAATTTGCCCTGCGTCACCAGGACCGTCTTAATGCACTTGTGATGCAGGATGCAGTTAGTATGAAATACAGCGCTAATGAGAAGGCAGAAAATTCTTTTCTGGGTAAGATATTTTTATCGGGGTGGGGCCGATATATGCGAGATTACTTAAACTGGCTGGAATATATATACGCTAAATACCGGTCGGCAGATATGTTTGAGGAACTTCTTAAAGTTGAATCTTTTTACGATGATGAAAAATGCAGAGAGGTAGCCCGGAGGTTAATGAAGCAGCCCAGCGAATATCGGAAATTGCAGTCTTTCATAATTATGACTTCTCCTATAAGCTTGAGGATGAAGGGCTGTGATTCAGAGATGGAGTTTGCCGCTAAGATGCCGCGTCTTCCGCTTGAAAATATCAAGGTGCCGGTTTTGGTTACGCATTGCATATATGATAGAGACGTTCCTTTGGAGCACGGCAAATTTGTTGCCGATACGGTGAGAAACGGGGAGCTATATGCCTTTGACGGCCCGGGGCACCTGTTCTTTTTTGGTGAAAATGCACCCAAAGTTCGTGCTAAGCTTATTGAATTTTTGAAAGAAAATGCAAGGTAAAGACAACCGGGATTTATAATATTACTATTTTTTAAAGAAATAAGTGATTATAATTTATAGTGAAAATGAAAACCTTAATTTTAGATGCGGCCACCATAAAAAAATTAGTAGGAATAAAGGAAGCCTTGAAAGCTATAGAGGATGTCTTTAGACTTTTGGGTGAGGGAAAGACCCGCATGCCACCCAAGCTATATCTGCCTCTTCCTGAATTTGACGGGGATTTTCGAGCCATGCCGGCTTATGTAGAAGGCCTTAAAGGTTGTGGCATAAAATGGGTGAATGTGCATTCGCAGAACAAGAAAAGAACTTTTCCCACAGTTATGGCTATAATAATCTTAAGCAATCCCAGCAATGGCTTTCCTCTTTGTATAATGGAAGCCACTTATTTGACTGCTTTGAGGACAGGAGCGGCGGGAGGAGTAGCTGCTAAATTTCTCGCCAGGCCGGATTCCAGAAAGGTTGCTTTGGTAGGTTGTGGCGTGCAGGCCAGGACTCAATTTCAGGCTCTCATGGAAGTTTTTGATATCCGCGAGGTTAAGGTGTGGGGCATAAAAGATAAAGAAACAAGAGAGTTTATAGGAGAATTTAAAGGATTAAAAAAAGTAGACATAAAACTCTCCCCCACAGTTGAAGCTTGCGTTAAAGATAGCGATATAATTGTTACCACCACTCCTTCCAGAAAACCTCTTGTGCGTTTAAAATGGATTAGAGAGGGTGTGCACATAAATGCTATAGGAGCGGATGCGGAGGGAAAACAAGAACTTGATTCCAGAGTATTAAAAAAGGCAAAGATTATAGTCGATGATATTAAGCAGGCATCTCACAGCGGGGAGATAAACGTTCCTTTAAGCAGAGGTGAGTTATCAAAGAAGGAAATCTACGCTGATATAGGAGAAGTTGTTTGTGGTAAGAAGAAAGGAAGAAGCAAGAAGGGAGAAATTACTATTTTTGATTCTACCGGCCTTGCCATTCAGGATATTGCCATGGCAAATCTTGTATACAGCAAAGGTCTAAAGCTCAAAGGGGCAAGATACGTAAATTTTGTAAGTTTTAAATAAAATAAGGAGGTAGCAGAAAATGGCATTTAGGGGAGACATAATAAGTATAGCAAATATAGTTTTGTGTTTTATAATATTAATCTTGGGCTGTTGGAGTTATAGCCGCAAGCCGGATAAAGTATCTATTTTTATTGGCATTGCTTTTGCACTTTTTGGTTTATCACATGCCGCGACGCTATTAGGCCTTAGAGCAACTCTGGGAAATTTTCTGGTGGTAGTTAGAATGCTTGCCTATCTAATAGTAATAATGGCTGTATACAAAACAGCTCAGGAATAGAAAATAGCGAGTATTTAAGAAAACTTAAAGAGGAGCTAAGGTTGTGCTGGAGAGATTATTTAAGTTGCGCCGGAATAATAGCAGCGTGAGGATTGAATTGATAGCCGGGCTTACCACTTTCCTTACTATGGCTTATATTATTTTTGTGCAGCCGGCTATACTTTCTGTGGATTTTGCCGGCAAGCCCACCGGAATGGATTTTAACGCCGTAATGCTTGCCACCTGCATTAGTGCCGCCCTGGCAACTTTTATTATGGGAGTTTATGCTAATTATCCCATAGCCCAGGCGCCGGGAATGGGAGAAAACTTCTTTTTTGTTTCTGTAGTAATGGCCATTGCCGTTTTAGGAGTAGCAAATGCCTGGCAGGTAGCACTGGGTATTGTTTTTATAGCAGGCGTCCTTTTTTTAATTATCTCTTTTCTTAATGTAAGAGAGAAATTGATGAACGCCATTAGTCCCAGCATGAAAAATGGCATAGCGGTGGGGATAGGGCTTTTTATCGCCTTTTTAGGGCTGCAGCATGCCAAAATTATAACTTCAAGCCCAGGGACATTTGTTCAGCTTAACAGAGATCTTTTTAATTCTGATGTAGGCATTTTTGTTTTTGGTTTGTTTATTATTGCTATTCTCCTTATTCGCAGGATAAGAGGGTCTATACTTATTGGTATTTGTTTATCGGCCGTATTGGCTATTATTCTGGGGAAAGTAGAATTTAATGGGATCATTTCAAGGCCGCCTTCTATAGCTCCAACCTTTTTTAAAATGGATATAGCCGGGGTTTTTAAATCCCTTCCGCTTGCAGAGAGCATCTCTTTTATAGCTATTTTCCTGTTTATGGATGTTTTTGATACTATAGGAACAATTGTGGGCGTGGGAGAGCAGGCAGGATTTATTAAAAATAATAAACTTCCCCGGGCAAATAGGGCCCTTATGTCAGATGCTATAGGCACTGTGGCCGGCGCTTGTCTTGGAACCAGTACTGTAACCAGCTATATTGAAAGTGCCTCCGGAGTGGAAGCCGGGGGCAAAACAGGGCTTACCAGCGTATTTGTATCCCTGTTTTTTATTCTAGCTATATTTTTTAGTCCCCTGGTTAAAATGATAGGTTCTTATGCTCCCATTACTGCACCGGCCTTGGTTATTGTAGGAGCTATGATGGTGAAGAATGTTGTCAAGATTAACTGGAGTGAATATTCAGAGTCTATTCCGGCCTTTCTGATAATGATGGGGATTCCAGCAACTTGCTCCATCTCTAACGGACTGGCTTTTGGATTTATATCTTATCCTGTTTTTAAACTTTTTTCCGGCAGAGCTAAAGAGACCAGCTGGCTTATTTATCTACTAGGCATTATTTTTCTTTTAAGATATTTGTTAATTAGGATATAATCACAAACTGTGCGAGAACTGTGCGAGGCTTAGCTTCGCACAATAAATTAGAGATGACCAAATTGAGCAAAAGAAAAGCAATTGAACTTGGAATTAAAATAGCTGATTCCGGAATTTACGAACAAGATAAAATTTGGTCTCGTTATAGTGACGATAAGGTTGATATCGGGAAGGAACTGGCCAGGGTTATAAGAACCCTGGTTAAAATTTTACCTCTCTCTAAACCCTTGCGGGCCATTTCCATTGGCTCCGGCGCTGAACCACAGTTTAGAATTTTGGAAGATTTATTTTGTGGCGGCCTTTATTTGCTTGACTTAGATAAGCAAGAGCTTGATATTGTAAAGGAGCGTATCCATCGTCAACACATAAACCATGTTGTGACCATCCTGGCCGATTACAACAAAGTTTTTTTAAGTTCCAGGAAGACAGAACTTTTTTTAAAAACCAGACTTGGCGGAAAGAAAGTGAACCTCATTGCCATTCATCATTCTTTGTATTATTGCAAACAAACTATGTGGAAGATGCTTTTTAATAATATTTACAAGCAAATTTTAGCACCCATGGGCGCCATACACACTGTGCTTATGGCCGCGAATAGCAAGAATCAATATACTACGACATGGCTTTATAATCATTTTGTTGGAAAGTTTTTTGGAGAGCACAATAATCAGAATTTACTTGAGTTTAAGAAACAGTTAAGAGGCGAGTGTTTTTTCAGTAAAGCTCATATACTTTCAAAAACCAACTGCATCTCTTTTTTTGTAAATGATTTTGCAAAGTTTATGGCAGTAATCTGGATGATTCTTCTTTATCCAAACGTCTATAAGTACAATTTAAAACAGAGAGAGGAAATCACAGAATTTGTTTATGAAAAATTCTGGCAGAAGAAAAAACCCCTTTTGCAGATGCAGGATCATGTGATAATTTATAAAGGTACCGGCTTTCGGGCTTTAATTTAAGAGCGGTATTCTAAAATATAAACATAAGAAAGGAGGGCGAATATGGCCTTTGACAAAAGCTTAGATGAGTGTTTATTTTCAAAATCTTGGGAAAACGACTTTGGGAAATTGACAGTGAGCGTATATGCTTACAATAAGGGACGTAAGAAATTGAAAATCTCAAGAGAACTTAGAGATAATGAAGATGGTTTTAAGTTTGCCAAGTTAGGAAGAATGACCAAAGAGGAGATGCAATCCATTCTTCCTTTGATTCAGGAAGCGTTGAATAACATGGATTAGACCTTTCCTTAAGACCCCTCCTTTAAAGGAATTAGGAGGGTCTATCCCTGTGGATAAGAGAAATTAGTAAGGCCCATTCCTCTGGATTAGTAATAAGAAGAAAAACCTCAAAATTAAAAATAATTTTTTGAAAAATACGAATAATGTGGTAAAATAATAAAGTCCCTAAGAGGGCTTTTAAAATAGATAATTTTAGAAAAGGAGGCTTAATATAATGGCGAAGAAGAAAAAGAAGAAAAAAAAGCGCGTGGCCAGCCAAAAAGATAAACTTCAGAAATTAATAGAGAAAGCATGGCCAAAGACAAAGAAGGAAATGGATAAAGCAGTTAAAAGCACAAAGGAAGCTATTCGCAGAGGCGAGATTTATCTCGCGAAACTTTCCAAAAAAGGAGCTAAGGAAGCTCAAAAGTTATCTTTGGGTTTACAGAAAGAAAGACTACATTACGATTTGGGCAAGGCCGTTGTTAATGCAGGAACTAAGTGGAAGACCGATAAAAAAATCGGTGCCCTGTTAAGAGAAATTAAAAAAATAAATAGTCAGATTAAGAAATAAGGTAAGTGTTAATTAAAGCAAGAATAGGGACAACCGCTATTTTTAAGAAATAAGATGTTGTCCCTATTTTTGTGTTTTTGAGAAGTTAGAAGAAAATAAAGGCTTTCCCTTTAAGCGGGAGTAAGCCCTGTTAGAAATTTTGCTTAATAATGTTGCAAAATTGATATTTCTGGCGGGGCGTGTGAACAAGGACTTCTTTCTAGCGGGGTAAACCAAGATGTCAAGTTTAATAATCGGGATATTGGCCGGTATCTTGTGTACTATTTCTTTCCTTCCGCAGGCAATAAAGATTTTCAAAACCAAGCACACCAAAGATTTATCTTTGATAACATTTGTCGGATTCGCTTTAGGCGTGTCTCTATGGTTAATTTATGGGATATTGATAAAGGAAACACCTATGATATTAGCCAATACAGCTATGTTGATTTTAATTTTTTTAATTGTGTTGATGAAGATAAAGTATGGATAATTAATTCTTATTAAAAATGGATTAAAACCCTATATTTCTATGTATAGCGTAAACAGGGCCAAAAAAGAGGCCTTAAAGAAAAGAATGCAGGACCTTGGAATTAGTGAGAAGGATTTGCATGAGAAATTTGTCCGTTCCAGCGGAAAGGGGGGACAAAAGGTAAATAAAACTTCTACCTGCGTTTACTTGAAACACAAGCCGAGTGGCATAGAGGTAAAGTGTCAGCGCGAGCGTTCACAGGCCTTGAATAGATTTATGGCAAGGAGGATTCTTGCCAATAAGATAGAGGCACTTATATTGGGTGAGCTCTCTAAGGAAAAAAAGCGCATAGAAAAGATAAGAAGACAAAAACGCAGACGTTCACGGCGGGCAAAAGAAAAAATGCTGAAGAATAAAAGCAAAAAAGCAGAGAAAAAGAAAATGCGTTCTTATCATCCTCAACCGAATGAGCTAATTGATTAAACCCTTCCTTTAAGGGAATTAGGAAAGTCTACCTGTGCCCCCTTGGGGTGCTTGTGTCCTCAGGGGCATTTCTCTGGATAAGAGTAAATTTTAAAATTTTTAAACATTTTTATTTAATTATAATAAGAGTAGATATATGGACCAAAGACTTGGAATAATATTTTTAAGAGATAAAAAATTTTTAATTCTATTGTCGATTTTATCTTTATTTTGTATTAATCCTTCAATGAGCCAGGGCGCAGCAGAGCTAGACGCGGCTTCTGAAATAAAAGTGCAAAGCGT
>DAOVKU010000063.1 GCA_030631665.1 Candidatus Omnitrophota bacterium | reverse complement strand
TATCAAGTTCTACTTCACATTCAGGCAGAAAATTGTTTACTTTTGCCGCCAACAATATTTCTGTAATACCCTGCGGCAAAGGAAGACTGATTAAAATAAGTAAGAAGCCGGCTAAAATTATTAAAATTCCTAATGCTAATTTCTTAAGTTTTTTCGCCACTGCCAAAATCCTCTTTCAATAAAAGCATAACTTAACAGAGGGCAAACTATCATATATTCCTGTAAATTAAATTCTGAAATTTCAGACTTTGATTCAAACAGCCAACTGCCAAAAATATTTGTATTAATTTGTATCTTTCTTTCTGCTTTCCAGTTTTTTTCTAATTTTGGCTTCTTTTACAACTTTTAAAAAAACTTCCACAACTAAGGGGTCAAACTGTGTACCGCTGTTTTTCTTTAACTCCAAAAGGGCTTGAGTTATAGTAAGCGTTTTGCGCCAGGGACGCTTAGCTATCATGGCCTCAAAGGCACCCACTACCGCCATAATCCTTGCCCCGATAGGAATCTGCCTGCCCTTTAAGCCGGATGGATAGCCTTTTCCATCATAACGTTCGTGATGATATAAAATAACCGACATGGCCGGCTCTAAAGACTGAAGTGGTTTTAAAATATTAATAGTTTTAAAAGGACCTTCTTTGATAATCTTAATTTCTTTATTTGTCAACGGTTTGTTTTTCTTTAAAATTTGTTCCGGAATATTTATCTTTTCTATACTATACAACAAAGCAGCATTTTGAAGAGCAAGACTTTCTTCTTTTGAAAGACCAAATTTTTGGGCTAACTGCGACAAAATACTCTTAAAAGCCGGTGTATGAGAATGCCACCCACCTTCCCTTACTTTTAACAGAGAAGATATAGACCTTATACTGCCGAGAGTTAAACGTTCCTGTTGCTTTGAAAGTCGGGCATTTTTTATAACAATAACTGCCTGTTCTGCGAGAGTTGTCAGAATATCCTGGTCAAAATAAGTAAATGCTTTTTTATTAGATTTCTGGGCCACTAGAATTACACCCAATATATCTTCTTTTTCGATAAGCGGAACAACAATTAAGTCTTTTTTTAATACAGTTGCAAGAGACTCGGCAACTTTATCGGCTGTCTCTTCCCAAACCTGCTTTTTTATTTTTTTGTAATCTATATTTTTTAAATTGATACTGACTTTTGATAAAAGAACTTTTTTCTTCTTGTCATAAAGATATATTACACAAACAGTTGCACCCAAAACCTGCAGGCTTAAACGAGCTATACGTGGTAATAATTCATTTAAGTTTAAACTGGAACTCATTAATCGATGAAGCGTATGGATAGTTGAAAGCGCCAAGGTTCTGGGTCCAATAGTATCATATAACCGCTGTAGCTCCAAATTCTTCTGCGATTTTACAGCAAGCATTCTAACACATTTCCCGAGTAGTTTAATGAGAGAAACCGATACATCCTTTTTAAAATTAATAACACATAAATATCCATAATTTTTATTTTCAACAGAAATAGGAATGCACAAACTTTTTTCGTTTCCACGGAAAATACTTTCTTGAACCCGACCACTCTTCTTGGATTCTTTGACCATTTCCAATATTTTATCAATCCAGTCCTTATTGAGACCTGGCATTCTTTCCAGCAGGTTTTTTGTATTCTTATTTAACCTCTCTATATTCAGCCACACGGGATTTCCAAGCAAACAATCAAATTCTGTCTTTAATTCCTGCCAGAAGGAATCACTTAAAAATTTCTTTAAAAAATCACTTTTCAAAGCTTGCTCTTTCAATTCTTAAACCCTCTCATACGGATCAAACAATTTTTTATATTCATCTAACGCAAAGCGATCGGTCATACCAGCTATATAATCACAAATTATTCTATGAGGTGTTTCCTCTTTTAGTTTTTCTCTCGTGCCGATAGGCAGTTGTCCGGGTCTTTTAAGATAAACTTCAAAAATTGCGACTATAAATCTATAAGCTTTATCTGACATTCTGATTACTCGATAATGATTATAAAGATTATCAAATAAAAATGACTTGAGAGATTCGCGTAATTTCTTCATTTCTTTGCTGAAGGAAATCAAAAATCCTTTCGTTTCCCTCGCTTGTTGAGAAGAGCTTATGTTTTTAAGAGATTCTAAGGAGTGCTGAATTAAATCTGTAACCTGTAAATTTATTAACTGCTTTACGGTTTGATATCTTATTATTTTACAAGATACATCAACCTCAAGTTCAGAACACCTGTTTTTAGCTTCCTGCCACAATTTGAGCTTGCAAAGGTCCTGTTCCCGTATTAAGTGAGCGGCTAAACCATCATCTAAGTCATGATTGTCATAAGCTATCTCATCTGCCGCATTAACTACCTGTGCCTCAAGAGTAGGATTCTTGTTAGGTTCAAACCCGCTTGATTCCGGCTTGTCATATGCAGTGGTATGCTTAATTATCCCCTCCCTAACCTCCCAGGTCAAATTTAATCCCCTGAAGTGAGGATAGCGTTCTTCCAATTCATCAACCACTCTTAGCCCGTGACGGTTATGCTCAAAACCGCCATAATTCTTCATCAACTCATTCAGTGCTTTTTCTCCCGAATGACCAAAGGGGGTATGGCCTATATCGTGTGCCAGAGCAATGGCTTCCACCAAGTCCTCATTTAAACCAAGAGCACGGGCTATCGTTCTGGCTATCTGGAGAACTTCCAGCGTATGCGTTAATCTCGTGCGATAATGGTCTCCCTCATAATTTACAAAAACCTGGGTTTTATATTGCAGGCGCCTGAAAGCTGTTGAATAAATAATTCTATCTTTATCGCGCTGAAAAATATCTCTATACGGATGTTTCTTCTCGGTATATTGGCGTCCCTTGGACTCAGAACTTTTAAAAGCATAAGGGGCTAAAAAAGAATTTTCATCTCGAAAAAAAACTTCGGTCATTTTTTTACAGCGGTTTTATTAAAGAAATACGTGAGTTTATCTTGAGCTATTTTTTCTTGCTTTCCGCTTTCCATATTTTTAATTGTTAAAACCTTTTCCCTGATCTCATCTTCGCCAATAATTATTACGTACTTTGCGCCTAAATTATTTGCCTGACGCATCTGCGATTTTAAAGAATGGCACTCTGCTCCCGAGTAATCCATCTCGGCACATATATTATTCTTTCTCAATTCAGACAATATTTCAAAGCCCATTAGACGTGTTTTTTCGTCCAGACAAACTACATATATAAACAGACTTTTTCTTTGTTCTCCTACTAAGTCATCTTTATCTTTCTCGCTGATACTGCTAATTAAACGCTCTAGGCCAATAGCAAAACCACAGGCAGCAGCGGCGGAACCACCCAATTCCTCTACCAGTTTATCATATCGGCCACCGGCGGCGACAGCATCTTTAGCTCCTAAATTTTTGGCCACAACTTCAAAAGTTGCCCCAGTATAATAATCTAATCCCCTGACAAGATGCGTATCTATTTCAATTGGTATTTTAAATTTACTAAGTAATTTCCTTAATTTTTCAAAGTGCTGCTTGCAATCAGAACACAAATAATCTGCCATAATTGGTAAATTAGATACTATCCTCTTGCAACTTTCGTTTTTACAATCCAATATTCTTAAGACATTTAGATTATAACGTTTTTTGCAATCTGAACATAACCTAGCAAGATGAGGCTTGATAGTTTTTTTCAAAATATCATTGTAATGAGGCCGGCATTTATCACAACCGAGATTGTTTATTTTAAAGATGTAGTTTTTTACTTTGCTTTTGTTTAAAATGTCATTCAAAAGAAGCATAATTTCTGCATCCATAAGTGGACTTTTTGAACCAATGGCCTCCACGCCTATTTGATGAAATTGTCTCATTCGGCCGGCCTGCGGCCTTTCGCTTCTAAACATCGGCCCTATATAAAAAAGTTTTTCGACCTTCCTGTGTCTTAATGCCCCATGCTGAATGTAAGCCCTTACAACCGAAGCTGTTTCCTCTGGCCTCAAACAAATTTGCCTATGTCCCTTATCTTTAAAAGAATACATTTCTTTCTGGATGATATCTGTGGATTTGCCGACACTGCGAGCAAAAAGAGAAGTATATTCAATTATCGGGGTTCTTATTTCACGATAAGAATAAATATTGAAAACTTGCCTTGAAATGTCCTCTAAGTGCCGCCAGATTTCTATCTCAGGCCAGAATATATCCTTCGTTCCTTTTAAAGAATTTAAAGTCATTATCAGAAGCACCCTAGCAAAAATGCCCCAATAAAATCTTTTTATTGGGGCTTAGGTTTACATATAAAATGCCCATCTTCTTTTCAAATAACTAAAATTAAGAGTTCTTATTTAAATAGGGAAATCTTATATTTTAGATTATCTTTTTTTTCATTATAAGTCCCGGTTTAAAAACCGCAACTTTTTTAGGAGGAACCGGAACCACTTCTCCGGTGCGTGGATTTCTACCCGTTCTTCCCTTGCGAGATTTTACTTTAAAGACACCAAAATTTCGTAATTCAACCTTTTCTCCCTGAGACAAAGATTCAATTATTTTATCAAGCGTCTTCTGAACCACCTTTTTTACATCAATTTGCTTAATTCCGGTTTCTTCTGCAATTTTAAGGACAATGTCCTTTTTTGTCATCAGACACCTCCTTTTTCCTCATTTAGATAAATTTCAAATTTGTTGTAAGTTTCTAAAACGTCATAAGTAATAATATCACAAAGTATTAGGATTGTCAAGTGAAACTTTAAAATTAATCGCATCCTCACCGTACATTTCCTTTAATTTGGCAATTAATTCCTGCTTTATCCTTACTTTAATGGTAGAATTCAGTTTTATCTTAATCTGCCTGCCATCAGGAGTGCTGAGATTTAAAAAGACAGGCATCCGGCCAGGATTTTTTTCCAATACTTCCCGCAATTTATTCAGACTATCCTCTTTTAAACCAGAAGTAACTAAGCTGATGATAATTCCACTTGCAAATTTTTCATGGGCATTTTCAATTGGCACTATTTCCGAAGCGATAATTTTAGGTGGGTTTTCTCGTAAATCCAATCTTCCTGTTATGAAAACAATTTTATCTTCTTTAATAAAAGAGGCGTTTTTTGCATAAGCTTTAGGAAACACAAGAACTTCGACATCTCCATTCAAATCTTCTAATTTGAGTATTGCCATTCGCTCGCCTTTTTTTTTAGTAACTGTATTTCTAACTCTTGAGAGCACACCACCCAAAGTAACCTCTTTTCCATTATTAAATTCGCCTAAATTAACAGTAGAAGCGTTGCTATAAGTATTCAGTATCTTTTGGTGGCATGCAAGAGGATGTCCTGTTATATAAAAACCAATCATTTCCTTCTCATAAGCCAAACGTTGACTCTCCGACCATTCTTCTATTTGCGGCATCTCGTAAAAATTCCCCGCAAACCCGTTGCGACTCTTGATGTTATCAAAAAAAGATAATTGTCCGCTCTGCCGGTCTTTGGCAATGGAGCCAGCTACCTCAAGCACATTATCTAAAGAAGCTATTAATTGAGAGCGGTGGAAACGGAAACTATCGAAAGCCCCGCATTTAATCAGACTTTCTATTACTTTTCGATTGACTGAGCGCGAATCGTTTTTTTCACAAAAATCATAAAAAGAAGAGAATTTGCCCTTAATCTGTCGAATTTTAACAATTGAATCTATAGCTGCCTGGCCAACATTCTTTACAGCAGACAGTCCAAATCTTATAGCATCTCCTACAACAGTAAACCTGGCAAAACTCTCATTTACATCCGGCGCCAGGACTTTGATGCCCATCCTCTTGGTTTCCTCGATATACTGGGCAATTTTATCAGTATTATCTTTTTCACTGCTAAGTAAAGCAGTCATAAATTCAACTGGATAATTGGCCTTAAGATAGGCTGTATGGCAGGCAATCATAGCATAAGCGGTGCCATGCGCTTTATTAAATCCATATCCGGTAAAGTGAGACATTAAAGTAAAAATCTGTTCTGCGATTTTGGAACTAACACCTTGGTTAATAGCACCCTTTAAAAAGTCTTCCCTTAGCTGCTCCATAACCTCGGGTTGTTTTTTGCCAATGGCCCTCATCAATATATCCGCCTGGGCAAAAGAAAATCCTGCCAATTCTATGCCGATAACCATTATCTGATCTTGATACAAGATTACACCGTAGGTATCTTTAAGGATAGGCTCTAATTTTGGATGGATATATTTTATAGGTACCTGGCCGTGTTTACGTTTAATAAACTCATCTACCAGGCCGCTGCCCAACGGTCCCGGGCGAAATAGGGGCAGTAAAGCCACAATATCCTCAAACGCCTCCGGCTTTAACTTTCTGAGTAAATCGCGCATACCCGAACTTTCAAGCTGAAAAACACCCAAACTTTCAGCCCGACTCAACATCTCAAACGTCTTTTTATCATCAAGCGGAATATTGGAAATATTCACTATCTTATTTTGAGTTCTTTTTATGATTTTTACAGTTTCATCCATAACTGTTAGTGTCCGCAAGCCCAGAAAATCCATTTTGAGAAGACCGATTTTTTTTAAAGAGTCCATGGAAAAACCGGTGATTATCTGGTTGTCGCTGGTTTTAAATAAAGGTACGTGATTAGTTAGGGGGTCTTTACTGATAACCACGCCCCCCGCATGAGTCGAGGCATGCCTGGTTAAGCCCTCTAAAGTTTGCGAGGTATCAATAAGGTTCTTGATCTGTGGATTCTCATCATATAAGGCCTTAAGCCGGGGTTCTAATTGAAGGGCCTTCTTTAAAGTCATATGGAGATCTGAAGGTATAAGTTTGGCGATTTTATCCACCTCGCTATAACTCATACTCATAACCCTGCCGACATCTCTAACAACTGCCCTGGCAGCCATGGTTCCAAATGTAATAATCTGTGCCACCTTATCGCTGCCGTACTTTTTAGTAACATAATTAATGACTTCATCTCGCCTTCCATAACAAAAATCGATATCTATATCCGGCAAGCTTATTCTTTCGGGATTAAGAAACCTCTCCAAAATCAATTTATATCGTATGGGGTCAATGGCGGTTATACCAAGTACGTAACTTACCAAACTGCCCGCAGCTGAACCTCTCCCCGGACCAACCGGTATCCCCTTCTCCTTGGCAAATTTTACAAAATCCCAGACCAGCAAAAAATAACTGGTGAAACCTGCGCCCTCAATTACTTTTAACTCATGCTCCAATCTGTTTCTTATCTGCTCATTATAACCGCCGTAGAGTTTTTTAATACCTTCATCACAAAGTTCTCTCAAAAAAATATTTTCATCTATTCCCTGGGGCAGTTCATATTTTGGCAAGTGAACCTTGTCAAAACGAAATTCAAGGTTACACTTTTCAGCTATAATTATAGTGTTTGAAATGGCCTGCGGGATATCACTGAACAACTTTGCCATTTCCTCAGGGCTCTTAAGATAAAATTCTTCCGTCTGGAATTTGAATCTATTTTCATCATCAAGCGTGGTCTGAGTCTGAAGACACAAAAGTGCTTCATGTGACATGGCATCTTCTTTTCGTAAATAATGAACGTCATTGGTAGCCACTACCGGTATCGATAATTCTTTAGAAAGAATCAGTAATTCTCTGGTTACTTTTTTCTGCTGTGCTATAAAGTTATCCTGTAATTCAAAATAAAAATTATCCCTGCCAAATATCTCCTGCAGCTGACCCGCTACTTCTCTGGCATAATCTTTTTTTCCTTTCAAAATAGAAGATGCTATCTCGCCTTTAAGGCAGGCCGAGAGGCCGATTAAGCCTTTTGAATGTTGAGATAAAACTTCTTTATCTATTCTCGGCCTGTAATAAAATCCCTCCAGATACCCAATGGAAACCAACTTTATTAAATTCCGGTAGCCATCTTCATCTTTGGCTAAAAGGAGGATATGGTAAGCCGTTTCACTAATACCACGAGCGGATTTTTCGAATCTGCTGGCCGGTGCAATATAAAGCTCAACACCCACAATTGGTTTTATTCCCTTATCCCGGGCCAGGCAGTAAAATTCAATTGCCCCGAACATATTTCCATGGTCGGTAATAGCCAGCGCAGGCATTTTGAAATCATGCGCCACATTAACCAAATTTTTCAATTTACAAGCGCCGTCTAAGAGGCTATATTGAGTATGGACATGTAAGTGTACAAAATCAGCGTGTTTCATTTTATATTAAATAGTCAATTAAGTAGTTAGAATTCAGGATTACGCATTCGGGATGCAGGGGTTAGGAAAAAATATATTTTATTTTCTTTATCCTAAATTCTTAATCCTACATTCTAAATCCTGTCTCTTGAATTCTGAATCCTATTTTTTTTCAAATTCTTTCTTTAACTTCTGATAAAGTTCATCCAGAGATTGAGGCATAACTTTGGTATTTGAAATCACCGGCATGCAATTGGTATCTCCGCGCCATCTGGGAACTACATGAAAATGCAGGTGCCGGGCAAAACCCGCACCGGCATCTTTGCCCAAATTTAAACCTATATTAAAAGCGTGCGGCTTAAGAACTCTTTTTAAAACATTGTAACTCTTTTTAATAAGACGCAAACAGCTCAAGCTTTCCTCATCTGTTAAATTAGAAAATTCGGCTATGTGTCTCCTGGGAGCCACCATCAAATGTCCATTATTGTAAGGAAAAATATTCATTATAACAAAAGATTTTTTATCTCTATGTATGAGATAATTTTTTTTATCCTGCTTACTTTTAAAAGCTTGGCAAAAAATACATCCTTTCTTTTTTTTCAGTTGCACATAACTGCTTCTCCATGGAGACCATATTCTATCCATAATAAAATCCTTTCTATCTTCTTAAGATAAAAAATAATCCTAATAATGCCGCTAAAATTAACATCAGGGCAATTTCCAATCCAAAGCGCCAGAAGATTTTTTTATTTCTTGCCCTTATCCCCCAGGCCATTAAACTACCAAAAATAAATACAAGTGAGATAGTCAAATTATTACCCTTTGCAACATGAGAAAAAATCTCGCCTTTTCTATAAAAAATATCGCAGATGGGAATAATCATTACATCAAAGAAATTGCTGCCAAG
>DAOVKU010000010.1 GCA_030631665.1 Candidatus Omnitrophota bacterium | reverse complement strand
TTTTTTCTCCATGCAAATTTATGCCAATCTCAAATTATTTTCTTTTCTTATGTAAAAAGTGTGCTGATGCACCAGCCACTTTCGAATTTGGTTTAACATTTGTATCTTTAGATATAATTGCGCCCGCTCCGCAAACCGATGCCTTGCCAATTTTAACGGGGGCAATCAATATTACTCCAGCCCCTATAAGAACTTTATCTTCAATAATGGTCTTGTATTTCTTCTTTCCGTCATAATTGTCAATAATTGTAGCTGCGCCCATATTAACCCCGCTGCCAACCTCGGCATCTCCCAGGTAACATTGATGTTTAATTTTGGTGTCGCTTTTAATGGAAGTTCTTACAAGCTCAACAAAATTACCGATAAGCACATTGTCTTCTATATGACAGTTGCCTCTTATGCGGCAGAAAGGACCAACTTTACAGTTTTTACCTATATAATTCTTGCCTTCAATCATAACATGCGGATAAATAATAGTATCTTTGCCTATAACAGCTTCCTCATCGATAAAAGTAGCGCTGGGGTCCATAATAGTCACTCCGCTTTCCATTAAACGAGACAGGATCCTCCAACGAACAATGTCATGGGCTTTAGCCAAGTCATTTTTGCTATTCATGCCAAGGATTTCTTCGCTACTCTCTGTGGTCACGGATTCCGTTTTTAAACCTTTAGCATAAAATATTTTGATAATATCTGTTAGATAAAATTCCTTTTTAGTATTATTGGATCTTATTTTCTTAAGCGCTAAAAACAAATCTTTTGATTTAAAACAATAAATGCCGACGTTTACATCTTCGATCACTCTTTCATAAATTGAGGTGTCTTTTTCTTCGATGATGGCCTTGATTCTGCCCAAACCATCTTTAACAATTCTGCCGTAACCGGTTGGATTTTTCATAATAGTTGTCAGTAATGTACAAGCAGCACCGCTAGCAACATGATGTTCCAGTAATTTATCAACGGTTACTTCTGTTAAAAGGGGCGTATCGCCGTAAAGAACAAGGAGGTTGCCTTCGTAATCCTTCAATAACCTTCTGGCTTGATTAACGGCATGAGCCGTACCAAGAAGTTGTTTTTGCTCAACTACTTTAATATCTTTACCTAGAAACTTTTTAACCTGCTGTCCCTGGCTTTTATTGCTAATAACAGCAATTATGTCTCTTATGCCTATTTTTTTAACTAGTTTGATGATATAACCAAGCATAGGCTTGCCGCAAATAGGCTGCAAAACCTTGGGCACAAAGGATTCCATTCTGGTGCCTTTGCCGGCAGCGAGAATAAGACATTTAAAATTCCTCAACTTTCATCTCCTTGTTCACTCACATTTCTTATACTGTCTTAAAACCTGTCCTACCTCCGAGGTGGGACAATGGTAAGTCGCAGGCATTTCAACAACTACAATCTTCCTATTCGTCAGATTGCTTAACGCTATTTTAATGTCAAATTTTGCGGAGCAAAATTTGGCTGCCCGGCGAGGACTCGAACCTCGAATCACGGCTCCAAAGGCCGGTGTGTTGCCAATTACACCACCGGGCACAAAAATCATAATCCATAATTTGTAAGTTTTAAACTCGCAAATTTACGACTTGTGCACTTGTAATTTATAACCTACCTCAGGCAACCTCTTCCGGTTTTTGTTCCTCAGGTTTAATGTCTTCAGAATTAATATTTGCCGCATCTGCGGTGCCACCTGTCTCGGCGAATGCAGACTTACTGCCTCCCTCCTTAGACATCTCAGCTTGATAAGCATCTAAGACTTTCTGCTGTAAGTAATTTCTAAATTCTTGTTTGATAGGATGGGCAATATCCCGATGTTCATTCTCACGATCTTGAGGCGTGGGTTCTCTTCTTTCTGATACCTCTAGTTGTGCTCCGCATTTATTGCAATATTTACTGTTGATGACATTTCTATGGCCGCATTTCGGACATGAATTACGCAATCTTCTAGATGGCATAGCAACAAAAAGACCTTTATTGCCCTCGATAACCTTTATATCCCTGACAACAAAAGAATCATCAAATGTTACTGTTGCATACGCCTTTAATTTTTTGTCCGGACTCTCTCTCAAAAACATCCTAACTTCAGTAATTTCCATTCTAGTTTCTCCTTTCTCGTCTTCTTAATGCCAAAACCACAACCTACAGGCTTCTCACAACCCTCATGTGCCATCCTACGGCTCTTAAATGCTCTTTAGCCTCAATCGCCTCCTTTCTGACCAAAGTCAATGCAAAAACAGTTGGTCCGCTTCCAGACATTAAAACAGCCTTTAAACCGGCTGTTTTTAATGCTTGTTTTATCTTTTTTATCAAAGGAGATTCACTTAACGCCCTTTCTTCTAATCTATTATAAAGTTTTTTCGCAATTTGAGTTATGTCTTTTTTCTTCAGAACATGAATGAGCATTCTAGCATTTTTGTTTTTTCTTGTCAAGTTTAATCGGAGCCCGCTATAAATTTTCTTGGAAGAAAGGCCAAAATTAGGCAGAATTAATAAAAACCAATAACGAGGCAGGTTAAGCGGTTCTAATATTTCACCACGGCCCTCACCCAAAGCACTTGCATACTTACTGATAAAAAAAGAAACATCCGAACCAAGTTGACTGGAAATTCTGCAAAGCTGGGTGCTTCCAATGCCCAATTTCCATAATTTATTCATGCCCATTAATACAGTAGCTGCATTGCTTGACCCGCCGCCCAATCCACTGGCCAGTGGGATTTTTTTATTTATGATAATCTCTACGCCTTTTAAATCATATCTTTGTCTTAAAATATGGGCGGCTTTATAGGCTAAATTTCTTCCGTCAATAGGCAACTGTTTACAGTTGGTTTTGATAAAAATGCCGTTTCTTCTGCTCTTTTTTATACAAATAGAATCATAAAGATTGATGGCCTGAAAGACAGTTTGTATTTGGTGAAAACCGTCTTTTCTTTTTTTTAAAACTTCGAGGAAAAAATTGATTTTGGCGGGAGATTTCAAAGTCAGCGTATTCATAGTTCTATCTGATTATTTTTTATTCTTTTTAGTTAAAATCGCTCTGGCAGCTTTAGCTAAATCTATAGATGCAAGTTTAAAAAATTTAAATAACTCTTCTGCCTCCCCGGATTCGCCGAATCTATCTTGGATACCAATTATTTTTACAGGAACGGGTTGGTATTGACTAACCACCTCACATACAGCACCTCCCAGTCCGCCCAAAACAGTATGCTCCTCGCAGGTTATAATAAGACCTGTTTTTCTAGCAGAGGAAATTATAGCCTCTTTATCGATAGGTTTTATAGTATGCATATTAATAACCTGCGCACTAATACCTTCTTTTTCCAAAATATCTGCAGCGCCCAATGCCTTATCGACCATAGTCCCGCAGGCCACAAAAGTCAAATCTTTACCTTCTCGTAAAATATTAGCTTTACCTATTTCAAATTTATCGGTTTCTTTCGCAATTACAGGCACTTTACTCCTGGTGAGCCTCAAGTAAACAGGACCGGGGCATTTAGCCGCACACATAGTGGCTTTCTTCGCTTCGATGGCATCGCAGGGCACAATCACAGTCATATTAGGCAGAATCCTCATAAGTGCTATTTCTTCTAAGGCCTGGTGAGTAGCTCCATCCGGCCCAACCGAAATTCCGGCGTGAGTACCAACTATTTTTACATTCAGATTCATATAACAAACTGAAATGCTCAATTGATTCCACGCCCTTCCTGCTGCAAAAACACCAAAAGTACAAGCAAATGGAATTTTGCCCATTATGCTCATACCGGCTGCTGTGCTCATCATATCCTGCTCAGCCACACCAAAACTGAAAAATCTCTCCGGAAATTCTTTTTTGAACCATCCGGCCCGGGTGGAGTCGGTCAAGTCAGCTGAAAGAACAACCACATTTTTGTTCTCCCGGCCCGCATCAACCAATCCCTCACCAAAGCCGTCTCTGGTTGCCTTTAATTCAGTTTTTTTGTCCACCCAGTTATTCCTTTTTCTTTAATTGCTAACCCTAGTTTTAATTTTGTTAACTTATTTACACGTACTATCTGTTTTAATATTTTTCCAACTCCTTCTCAGGAAGAATTAAGTCCATCTTCTTTGTCTAATTCTTTCAGCGCCTGCTCAAGCTCTTCTTCGTTGGGGGAAATCCCATGCCACTTGGCCTTGTTTTCAATAAAAGAAATGCCTTTGCCTTTAATGGTATGAGCAATTATAACTGTTGGTTTATTTTTTATCTTTCCAGCTTCATCGTAAGCATCCATAAGTTTGGTTACATTGTGTCCATCCACTTCGATTACGTGCCATCCAAATGCCTTCCACTTATCAGCTATGGGCTCTATGTCCTTAACATCTTTAAGCCATCCGTCTATTTGTTGCTTGTTGTTATCAATAATCCCGCAGATATTGTCAAGATGATAATGAGAAGCGGTCATGGCTGCTTCCCAGATTTGACCTTCGTCCATCTCTCCGTCTCCCATAAGACAATAAACCCTTGCATCATTTTTTTCCATTTTTGCTACCAGGGCAATGCCATTAGCAATTGATAAACCTTGCCCAAGAGACCCGGTTGAAGCTTCAATTCCCAGTTTCACATTGCGCTGCGGATGACCCTGGAGCTTTGAACCAAGTTTTCTTAAACTCCACAGGGTCTGGCGGTTAAAATAACCGGCTTTTGCCAGAACTGCGTAAAGAGCGGGACATCCATGGCCTTTCGAAAGAATAAATCTGTCTCGCTGCGGCCAATCCGGCCTGCGGGGATCGTACCTTAATTTATAAAAATAAAGAGCGCTTAAGATTTCAACTATTGAGAGGGATCCCCCGGTATGCCCTGAACCGGCTTTTTCAAGCATAATTAGAGTATTTCTTCTGATGTCCCGGCAAATCTTCTTTAATTCTTCAATAGAGGGCCGATTTTTCATTCGTTTATGCCATGCTCTTTTTTAATTTTAAACAGTTTTTTTTTAATTTCTTTGTTATCGGGTTTGAGCTCAAGTGATTTATCAAAATTTATTTTAGCTTTATCAATGTCTCCCTGCTTTAAATAAATATCTCCAAGGTGTTCAAAAAGTACTGCGTCATCCCCCGCAAAAATCAAAGCCTTTTCTATTAACCGGTGTGCCTCCTCAAAACGGCCTAGTTTATAATAAACCCATCCTAGGCTATCAAGGTAAGCGCCGTTTTCCGGTTCGATTTCTAAGGCATGTTTTATTAAAACCTTCGCTTCTTCTAAATTTTGGCCTTCTTCGGCATACATATATCCTAAATAATTAAGCGCTTCGGCATTTTCCGGATTTATATCAATAGTCTTTTTAAACTGCTCTTCGGCCTTGTCTTTAAAATTATTTCTTTCATATAAAGCGCCCAGATAAAAAATGACCGAATCTTCATTGGGATCTATTTGCAGTGACCTCAAGTAAGCATCTTCTGCTTGCGCAAAGTTCCCTTCCTGCGCAAAAGATAATCCCAATAAAAAATAAACCTGAGCCTGTTTTTTATCTAAAGTAAGCGCTTTATTTAAAATTTCAATAGCATTTTTGACATTTTTCTCTCTCAAAGAGATGTAGGCTAAACTTATATAATTATCTATTTCATGCGGCAACAGTTCAATTAGAAGCCGGTATTGAGCCATTGCCTGCTCAAACATTTCCTGCTGAAGGTAAATTTCACCAAGATGTTTATAAACATTTATATTTAAAGGGTTTATTTTTAAAACCTCTTCGTAAAGAGAAATGGCCTTTTCTTTATCGCCTTTTAATTCATAAATAACACCTAAAGCAAGGTGGGATGGAGTATATTTGGGTTCTAATTCTTTTGCCTTTTCCAAGACCTCAATAGCCTTATCAAATTCTTCAAGTTTCGAATAAATTATACCTAAATTGAAATAAACTATGGCAATCTCTGGCTTTAATTCTGCTATTTTTTTATAAACTTCTATGGCATTATCAAATTTATTTTCTACTACATAGAGGTCTGCTAAAAAACCTAGCGCAGTCAAATCATCGGGTTCTATTTCTAAAATTGATAGATATTCTTCAATGGCAAGGGCGACTTTTTCCTGATGGGTATAGACCAAAGCCAGTAGATATCTTGGCTTGGCGGATTGAGGATAAAGCTCCTTCGACTTTTTAAGATAATCCTCGGCTTCATTCCATTGAGAAAGTTTAATACAAATACGTCCCAAGGTGGTATTTAAAGCCAGGGAGAATTCATCTAATTCCAAGGCTTTTAAATACTCAGATTTGGCTTTTTCTAACTTCTGCTCTTTCTCGTATAACTGACCAAGGATATAATGCTTATAAGATTTACCCTCCTGGGCTCTTTCTTTTTCCTTTATGCTAATTCGCTTAGTTGCCAGGACGTAGGTAGTTTGGGTTTGAAGAAAACAGCAAATTGCAAAAATGAAAATTACTTTCTTAGTAAATGTCAGCTTCACTTTGAGTTAGCCTTATAGAAAGAAAGGAGAATTATTGTTTCTTTTTCTTGTGGCGGTCTCGTCTCAGTCTTTTCTTTCTTTTATGTTTGGCCATTTTGGCTCTTTTTCTTTTTTTTCCACAGGGCATGCTTACTACCTCACATTTTCAATTTTTAATAAATAGCTTTATTTAATGGGTATTCAATTATGCCTTCAGCGCCGGCTGCTTTCAATTTAGGAATGAGAACCCGCACTGTTTTTTCATCAATTATGGTTTCTATAGCATACCAGCTTTTCTTGTTCAAATTAGAGATGGTCGGATTTTTCATGGCCGGTAGAAGTGAAATTATTTTTTTAAGATTTTTTTGAGAAACGTTCATTTTTAATCCGACTTTTTCTTCAGCCAAAATGGCACCTTTTAGGAGTAAAGCTATATTTTCAATTTTACTTCTTTTTTCTTTATTCTTCCAGGACTTCTTGTTGGCTATCAACCAAGTCGATGACTTACACACGGTATCTATTTCGCGCAGATTATTTGCTCGCAGGCTACTGCCGGTCTCTGTTAATTCTACAATAGCATCAACCAAAGCCGGTGTCTTTATCTCGGTGGCACCCCAACTAAATTGTATTTCTGCATTAACCTTTTTCGATTTTAAATATTTTTTAGTAACGTTTACCAGTTCGGTGGCAATCTGTTTACCATTTAAATCTTTAACACTTTTAATGTTGGAATTATTAGGTACGGCAATTACCCATCTTACAGGATTTAAACTCTGCTTAGCATAAAATAAGTCTGCAACTTTTTGCACCTTAGATAAGTTGCCGTTATCTTCTATCCAGTCACAGCCTGTTATCCCGCAATCCAGGCCTGCGTCAACTACGTATGTTGACATTTCCTGGGCACGAATTAACATGCATTCTATCTCTTCGTCATTGATGCTTGGAAAATACGACCTTGAAGAAACCGAAATATTAAAACCGGCTTTTTTAAACATTCTAAATGTAGCTTTTTGTAAACTACCTTTGGGCAAACCAAGTTTGAGTTTCATTGCACTTTCCCTCTTTGTAAATTTCTAATTTTAGGTATCTTTTTCGTTCTTGTCGCATTATTTTAACCATTTCTCTATAAAAAGTCAAGTGGATATTTGCTGGATGTTATGATAAAAAAAGTAAGCATCGAGTATCAAAAATCGAGTATCAAGTTTTTACTTGCCAAAAACTCTAAAATCCGGTTATAATATATTATACTTTTATTATAACATTCCGGCGTACCGCTATGGTGGTGCGCCGCTTAACAAAATGGGGTATTTTTAAATCATGCTCAAACTCTTAAGACAAAAACGCGTTATCAAAACATTACTGTGGATTGTAGCCGTGGTGGTCATTGTGGCTTTCGTTCTATGGGGGGCACCTACCCGTCTTGGCGAAAAACAAGGCAGGCCTAAATATGCCGGAGAGATTTTCGGTAAGAAAATTCCCTTTGATGAATTTATTGAAGCATATCAGGCCAGCCGCAATCAAGCCATCATAATCTATGGAAATGAATTCCAAAAATACTCACAGTTTATAAACCTGCAAGAAAATGCATGGAATCGACTTATTCTTTTGGCGATTGCTCAAAATGAAAACATTAAAGTAACGAATAAAGAAATCATCAAAAAAATAAAATCATTTCCTTTTTTTCAAAAGGACGGGAAGTTTAGCCTTGAAACTTACAATTTGTTACTTAAATACGTCTTTAATATAGAACCAAGGAAATTTGAAGAAGAAACAAGGCAATCTCTGGTAATAGAGAAGTTAATACAAAAATCTCTAGCTAATATCGGGGCAACTGAAGAAGAATTAGAAAATGCTTACGCAAAAGAAAATGATACCGCCAGAGTAACTTATGTCCTTATAAAAAAAGATGATTTTAAAAATTCAGTGGTTGTGTCACAAGAGAAAGTGGAAAAATTCTACCAGGAGAAAAAAGAAAATTTCAGAACTCCCAAACAAGTAAACATAGAACATATTAAAGTGGATTTTGACAGCCAAAAAGAAAAAATCAGCGTAAGTAACGAAGAAATCGAAAATTACTATATAAATAACAAAAAACAATTTAAAAAGTCAGACGAGGAAAAAGAAGCAACGGGCCAAGAAGAATCTGACTATAAACAACTCGATGAAGTTAAAGAAGAAATAAAAACTATCGTTTTAGCCCATAAAGCCCAAGAAAAAGCGCTTGAATTAGCATATGAAGTCTCCGATTTCCTCTATGAAGGCGAATCTCTTAAGGAAGCTAGCGAAGAATTCTCTTTACCTTTTGGTAAAACCGGTTTTTTCAATGCTACCCAGTCTATACCGGACATAGGCTGGTCTTATCAATTTCTGGTAACCGCTTTTAAATTAGAAAAAGGCCAAATTAGCGACATTGTCCAGACGCCAAAGGGTTATTATATCCTGAAATTAATTGACAAAAAGGAGCCTTATATACCGCCATTAGATGAAATCAAGAAAAAAGTTACTGAGTCTTTTGTAAATGAAAAAGCTAAAACCAAAGCTAAAGAAAAAACCCAGACCATCCTTGCTGTATTAGAAAAAGAGAAAGATGAGGAGGGTTTTGATTTCTCGCAAACCACTGAAGTTCTCGGTCTTAGCAGTTACAGCACCGAAGATCTAAAAAAGGACGCTTATATTCCGAACATCGGTCAGTCAAAAGAATTTACACAAGAGGCTTTTAAATTAAATGAGGAACAAATAAGTCAAATCATCGAAGTTCCCAACGGATATGTCATTTTAAAGGTGGACGAGAGGAAGCCCTTTGATAGAGAAAAATTCACCAAAGAAAAAGAAAGTTTCAAAGAAAAACTACTTGAGAGAAAAAAACAAGAATACTATGTTGAATGGTTTAAAAATCTAAAGCACAAAGCCAATTTAAAAAGCAACCTTTCTCCTGCACCCGAAACTAAAGAATGATTTAAATAAGACCTTTCCTCAGGCCGCTCCCTTAAAGAAAAAGAAAGGCCTACCCTTTAGGGTTCAAGGGAATCAGGAAGACCTACTTATGCCCTCAGGGGGTATCCCTCTGAATAAGGTGGGTTTTAATTTCTTCGGAATTCGGAATTTCTCCTTCCCATTTGGCTTTGGCCTCTCCACCGATTTCAAGAATGGTGGTGGGGATTTTTAAGACATCATGAAGCGCGCTTTCCGAAAGCCCATCAATGGTGTCCATATCATAAAATGAAAGTTGAACGCCTTCTATCTTCCACTTTTTTAAAAAAAATTCCAGTTTTTGCTTTGTGCTTTTGCATTTAGCACAGTCTTTTTTGCCAAAAATCTTAAATTTCATACTTCCCCCCTCTTCAGAAATCAGAAAAAACTTTTTATTTTCTGTTCTCTGTCTTCTGTTCTCTGTTTTCTATTTTGCGGCTTATGTAATTGCATATTGCCCTTTTTGCCTATCTTTCAATTCTCCAATCTTAGACTTATTCCAATTATTTATGCGGCTGTAATAACCAACTATTCTGGTAATTCCATAGACATCTTCGCCTCCGCAATATATGCAATTTTCTTTCAGCCCGCTTTGCATTTTATGACAACTATTACAGATGGTAAATTCGGGCGAGATCGTCATCTGAGCAGCCTGAGTCTGGTAATAGGTTTTTGAAATCAACCTCAGGATGCTTTCTGCGGATGGCTTTTTTTCTCCTACAAAAGCATGAATTATAGCCCCTGATTCTATCATGGTGTGAAATTTACTTTGTTTTATTATCCTGGTAAGAAGATCGATTGGCGCATCGGCTCTGAAATGAATTGAATTTGTGTAATAGCCTTCGTCTTTTTCGAGATCTCCCTTTATTACAACATGAGCAGATTCAGGATATTGACGCAAATCAACTTTGGAAAGACGGCGAGCAGCTGATTCGGCTGGAGATTCTTCAAGGGAAAATTTCAAGCCCAATTTTTTCTCTTCCTGCTTGGCCCTTAAAAACATAGAAGAGATAATTTTAAGTCCCAACTTATAAACCTCTTCGTCTTCGTGTAATTCTTTACCGGTTAAAAACTGCACACATTCATTTAACCCGATAATCCCTATAATATAAGTAGCTGCATTTAAATCAATGTAAGGCCTACCGTCTTTGGCAATCTTGCCTACTTCCCACATTGGCATGCCAGGTTCTTTCATTAAATTGCCTATAAATTCCTTCTTTTGCAAATGAGCTTTTATAGCCAGATCCATAGCATATTCTATCTGTTTATAAAGACCTTCTATGTTCCCCCTACCAGCCCGATAGGCAGCCTGTGGTAAATTTATGCTTATATTCTGAAAACCACAAAAACGCATACTCTCCGGATGTTGAATCATATAATTATCTTTGATCTTGGTTCTCAAGCGACAACAGGCAGAAAGCGTAACTTCGTCTCTATCAAATATAAAATAAGGTGCTCCGTTCTCACTGGCAATTTCACAGGCATATTTCAAAAGTTCATATTGCTGGGGATCATTAAAAGTGTCCTGATTTATGTGAAGATCTGCTTTAGGAAAGGCGAAGGGATGGCCATAACAGTCTCCTTCCTGCCAGACGTTCAACATGGCCCGGGCAAAAACTTGAGCTGTCTGTTCATAATCGCTGTAAGTCCTGCCTGTATATTTACCTCCTTTGCCTATAGCTGGTATATTTCTTAAATACGTTGGTATGCCCGTATGAATATTAAAATCTATAAACAGACTTTGTCCACCCCGAGAAAAAGCATTCTGGCTGCCTGAAAATATCAAATATTGAGCTTCTTGCTTCATTTCTTCATAGCTCATTCCTTCTAAATAGGGAGCATAAAAAATATTAATATAACCTATGCCTAAGGCACCCGCATAATAAGCCTGGAGGCTAGCTAAAAAGGTATTTAAGTGGCCGGTTAAGGTTCTGGCATGAGAAGCAGGAGCGCTGGAAGTGTCCAGGTTATCTAATTCTAAACCATATTTTTTAATATATTCAAGTGAATGACTTGAACAATAAACTCTCGGGTATCCCAAGTCATGGATATGAATTATACCTTTTAAATGGGCGTGGCCTATATCTTCGCTAAATACATTTTTGAGTATATATTGCTTTAAAACATTTTCAGCGATGGAAAGATTTATAGCTTCTGGATTGTTGGAAGTAATGTTGGAATTCTCGCAACTTTTAGAATATATAATTCCCTGAAGGTCGTAACTTGGTATACCGATAATTGCCTGTTGGCTAAGTTTGGTTTCTAATCCTCTTACAAATAACTCATTATCTACCAGTTCTCTTATGAGGGTGGTAGAAATCTGTTTTATGCCTGATTTAAGAACTTTCTGTTCTACGCTGGAGGCAATTTCACCAGCCAGGGCAGGAGCAAGGTGTGCTTCTTTTATCAGGGCTTTAATAATTTTAATCTTCTGCCAACCAAAAATTTCATCTTTTGCCAAAGGCGTAACCAAAAGAGATAAATCTGTAGTGTCGGCTTTGGCTTTCATTTTCTTTCTAACTTTAAGACTTTCTCTAACTCCGGCTCTCTCTTGCCTATAAAGTATGTAGGCTTTGGCGGTTTTAGCATGACCGGTTTCTATTAATACCTTTTCAACTACATCCTGAATTTCCTCAATGGAAGGAATTTTAGAATTAAATCTTTTCCTTAAATATAATGTTACTGCTCCTGCCAGTTCATCAGCCAGCATGCGCTCTTCTCCACCAACCGACTGCGCAGCTTTAAAAATAGCGTCGGCTATCTTGCTTTTATTAAAACTGACTATTCTTCCATCTCTTTTTCTGGCTTTATCAAAATACAAATTTTTTTTATCCTGAGAAGCATCCATTCTTTTCTTTCCCGAGGAAATAACTTGAGGCTGCTGCATATCTATAAATCCCCCCTTTAATGAGCACAGAACTTATGGAAGCAAAGCTGACATAAGTCTAAGCTTCATTTGAGCAATTGTTTCAATTCTTTCATAAATTGACTTAAATCTTTAAATTCTCTGTAGACAGAAGCAAATCTAACATAAGCCACTTCATCAAAATCACGAAGTCTCTCCATCAGCAACTCGCCAATTTCTCTGCTTTTAACTTCTTTCTCATAATTTTTTTGCAGATATCTTTCAATCTCATCTACCATGATTTCAATTTTATCCATACTGACAGGCCTTTTTTCGCAGGCCTTTATCACACCAGCTAAAATTCTCTTTTTATCAAATAGTTCCCGTCGTCCATCTTTTTTAATAACCATAAGAGGGACCTGCTCTATATGTTCGTAGGTAGTAAATCTCCTCTGGCACTTCAAACACTCTCTTCTTCGCCTGATGGCATAGCCTTCCTGGCTCGACCTTGAATCAATCACTTTATCTTCCTGCCATCCGCAATATGGACACTTCATAAAGAATAAGACCTCGAAAATAACACATTATATGGTGGATTTATGAGTGGGGTACTATAACCATACACTACATATAGAATTTTGTCAAGAGCTAATTTTTCAAGAAATTATGGGGAATTTAAGGTGCTATGGAATATTTGCATAAGATTTCTCTGTTTTTCTTAAATTTTCTTATAAATTAACCGAATCTGAGATTTCTTAAATAACATCAGAGCCTCGGTGTCCGGATATCCAGCCGCCATAACTATTTTCTTTACGCGAGCATTAACAATCATTTTGGCACATAAAATGCAGGGCTGATTTGTAACATAGAGGGTGCCCTCACTTATATCGATGCCATAATAAGCGGCTTGGAGAATGGCATTCATTTCGGCATGCAAGCCACGACAAAGTTCGTGATGAATACCTGAAGGAATTTTAAACTTCTGGCGAAGACAACCGCTTACCGCGCAATGCGGCAAATCAGTTGGCGCTCCATTATAACCGGTGGCTAAAATTCTTCTGTTTTTAACAATTACCGCCCCTACCGCCCGACGAAGGCAGGTAGACCGCTGGGAAACCAGTTGAGATATTTTAAGAAAATACTCGTCCCACTTTGGGCGTATTTTTTTAAGTTTATGCTTTGCCATCAAGACTTTTTGAAAGACTTTAATAAATCAGGATATAAAGGAAAGGTTTTGGTTAGTTTGCCCACTTCTTTTTTAACCCGTGCTAAAACTTTCTTATTATAAGGATGATCAAGAGAAACTTCTATAAATTCTGCGATTTTCTCCATTTCTTTTTCCTTCATACCTCTGGTAGTCAGAGCCGCGGTACCCAAACGAATGCCGCTTGTAACCATAGGACTTCTTCTATCAAAAGGTATTAAATTTTTATTCACAGTTATGCCGGCTTTATCCAGGGCGTCAGCAGCTTCTTTGCCAGTTAATTCGTGTTCGGATAAATCAACCAGTAAGAGATGATTATCGGTACCACCTGAAACTATGCGATAATTCCGGTGAGACAACTCTCCGGCTAAACTAATAGCGTTTTTAACAATCTGCTTTTGATAAACTTTAAATTCTTTTGCTTGCGCTTCTTTAAAACAAACTGCCTTGGCGGCAATAACGTGCATAAGTGGTCCTCCCTGGGTACCGGGAAAAACTTCTATATCTATCTTTTTAGCAAATTCCTTCCGGCATAAAATCATCCCCCCGCGCGGCCCGCGCAACGTCTTATGGGTAGTGGTAGTTACAAATTCCGCAAAAGGCACCGGATTGGGATGAATACCGGCTACAACCAAACCTGCAATATGAGCCATATCAACCAATAAGTAAGCCCCGACCTCATCACAAATTTTTCTGAATTTTTCAAAATCTATTATGCGAGGATAAGCAGAGGCGCCGGCTATAATCATTTTTGGTTTGCTTTTCTTTGCCATAGAGAGTATTTTTTCATAATCCAGGCGTTCATCTTTGGGGCTGACTCCATAGGACACAATTTTAAAATACTTTCCACTAAAATTAAGTTTATGACCGTGAGTTAAATGTCCCCCGCAGGCAAGGTCCATGGCCATTATGGTATCACCTATCTTTAAAACGCCAAATAAAACAGCCATATTAGCCTGTGAGCCGGAATGCGGCTGGACATTAGCGTGTTCGGCATTAAAAAGCGTTTTTGCTCTTTCTATAGCTTTATTCTCAACTACATCTATATACTCACAGCCGTGATACCAACGTGCGCCAGGATATCCCTCGGCGTATTTGTTGGTTAAAACAGAAGCTTGCGCTTCCAAAACAGCTTCATCTGTAAAATTTTCAGAAGCAATTAATTCCAGTGTTTCATTCTGCCTAAGAGTCTCTTTATATATAGCTTGGTAAATTTCCGGATCAATCTCTTTTAACTTGCTCAATTCTCATCCTCCTTATTAAAGCTACAAGTTGTGGCCCTTTTTTAAATCTCCTATTCTAAAGAATACCCTAAAAGGCACAGGTAGACTTTCCTAATTCCACTTAATCCACAGGGATAGACCTTCCTAATTCCTTTGAATCCTAAAGGATAGACTTTCCTGTTCCTTTGAAGGAAGCGTCTAACCCTAAAGGGTAGGCCCTTCTCTTCCTTTAAGGAAAAGGCCTAAGGAAGGGTCTTATCTACGGGCAATTCTCTTTCCTATTTCTTTTATCTGATTAATTCTTCTCTTATGCCTGCCGCCTTCAAATTTTGTTTTAAGCCAAATACCTAAAATCCTCTTGGCCAAATTTTCATTAACAAACAAAGAACCCAGAACAAGCACATTGGCATCATTATGTTGCCGGCTATAACGCGCAGAAGTCAGGTTGAAACAAACAGCAGCCCTTATGCCTGGAACTTTATTAGCCACTATAGACTGGCCAATACCGGTCTTGCAAATCAGAAGACCCTTGTCGGCCTTTTTGGTAGCCACAACTTGAGCAACTTTCAAGCCAATTTTGGGATAATCACAGGATTCCAAAGAATGAGTGCCGCAGTCTTTGACGATATAGTCCCTACTTTTAAGATATTTTTTTATTTTTTCTTTTAATCTAAATCCACCATGGTCAGCACCGACAGCAATAATCATAACTTACTCCTTGTATCAGAAAACAGAGAACAGAATTTTCTATCTAACTTCTGTCCACCTGTGGCGGGGCAAGATCTGTCATCTGAATGAACTATGTGATTTTCTTAATCACCTCATTCATTGCCTCTTTAATTAAAGAAAATACTTTTCTATACTCATCAATGTCTTTGCCGATAGGATCTTGAATTTCATCCTCTAATCCAAAGGCAAATTTTAAAAAGCCAAAAGTTTTATGCTTTAACTTCGGATTGTGTTCCAGAATATAATACATGTGAGTCGTTTCCATAGTAAGCACTAAATCTGCCTGCTTTAATATCTCTGGCGTTAGTCTTTTGGCTTTGTATCCATCGGTTTTAATACCTGCTTCCTTGAGAATCCTGATTGTGTTCTGTGAAGGAGGCATATTTTCCAGGGCAGCTGTGCCGGCCGAAGCAACTAAAATGTTCGTATTTTTATTCTCCTCGAGTTCTTTTTCTAAAACTGCCTGCGCCAAGATAGAACGACAACTATTACCAGTGCAAACAAATAAAATATTCTTGGGATTGCTCAATGCTGTTTTAATAAGTTCTTGCGAATAAACACCTTCCCGAATAATTTTAAAAGTATCTGTCTCTCTTAAATCAATAACGGTGGAAGCCCTCCCAAGCCGGCAACGCCCCCCATCTATAATAGCAGCGACTTTATTAAAAAAAACATGGCGGGCTTGCGTGAAATCCACTGCCGGTTTTTCTCCGGATACATTGGCGCTTGTGGCTACAAACGGCCGCCTGCATACCGAAATCAAATCCAGAATAAATTTATGAGCCGGCATTCTGAAAGCAAAAGAATTCCCACTTGCGCAATTTAAAATAACCGTTAAGGGGCCCGGCATAAACTTATACATAATATCCTTCGCCAAAGATGAAGGTTTACACTTAAAATAAGATTCGATTGTCCGCAGGTCTCCAATCATTACGGGTAATTTCTTCTGCGGATTTCTTTTTTTTATATCAAAAATTTCTATTTTGCCGGCTTCCTTATCATAAAGACAACCAAGGCCATAAACGGTCTCTGTCGGAAAAACTATTACTTGGCCTGCCTCTAAAATGCCGGTTAATTCCTTAAGCTCGCTACCGGATAACGCAGCATCTTTCAATTTATAAACTTTAGCCTCTTTGAAAATCATAAATATACTATGTCACTTTTATGATAAAGGGCAAGGAATAAAAGCAAATATTGCCTGATATGCCTGGTAATTAAGAAATTATTCCTTACGTGTTCCTTGCCGTTTAAACCCAGGCGTGCTGCATATTCAGGACTATTTAAAAGCTGTTTTACCAAAAAAGCTGCGCCTTCTATGGTATAAGTCAAAAGACCGTTATATTTATGTGCAATTTGAAGAGGTATGCCGCCCACAGCCGAGGCCACCACTGGTTTTGCCTTCCAGAGTGCTTCTGTAACGGTAAGGGCAAATCCTTCCCGGATAGACTTCTGCAAAATCACAGAAGAAGCTCTTTGAAGGGCGTTTACATCAAAATCGTTTGTTTTGGGATCGATAACCAGGATATGTATTTGCTTATCCCCTCTAGCCATATTACGCACCTCAGCCAGGACTTCGCCTGATTCAGGATCATCCGCGGCATGCGAACCACCTAACACCAGATCACAGTCCACGTATTTGCGCACCAGTTTAAATACCTCTATAACCCCTATAGGGTCTTTTAATCGATCGAATCTGGAAATCTGCATGATTAAGGGTTTGTCATGCGGCAGGTCATATTTCTTTAAAACTGATAAAATCTCAACCCCTGTAAGCTCCCTATTTTTTTCACTCAATGGGTTTATGGAAGGAGAAATAAGGAATTCTCTTACTTTTAAATTCTGGGAAAAGCTGGCTTCTGAAAATATTGCCGCATCATATTTATTAACAAAAGGTTTTAAAAAATTCCACACTGCCTTGTTGGGATTAGACAAATCTATATGACATCGCCATATCCACTTGGAGCGAAGTTTGCTTTTTTTCTCTATAAGGGCTGCCGGTTGAGGATCGTGGATAAAAAGTATATCTGCGCCTAATGGCAATTCTTTTAAATTCTGCTTGTTGACTTCCAAATAAATATTCATTTCTTTTTTTGTAAGTCTGACTTTCTGGCCATGAAGAGCGTTATGAATTTTCTTGGTTACTTGAAAAAACCTCTCATTACCCTTCATAACTATCCATGAAACATCAACACCGAGACTTTGCAAAAGCGGTATTACGTGATTGAGAATTTCAGCTACGCCTCCTCCGGTGGCAGTGGAATTTACGTTTTGAATTTTTTTACCCTTAAGGCATTTAGCCAACAATATTAATTCTTCTATAGCAGCCTTGCCAACTATAGGTTCATATACACGAATATCTTCAGGCATTTTTAATCTCTCTTATCCTTTCCCGAACCAGCTCTATTAAAGATTGCCTTAGGCCTTCCATAGTATGTGTATATGGATCAAGCCGGGTTATATCTTGGGCTAATTTTTTATCTCCCAGACTGGTTTCTATCCAATTTGAAAAATCATTTTTTTTCTTTTTCAAACGAAGCCGTGCTTCAAATATGTGAAAATAAAGAGAGCGGATGCTTATATTTTGCAAAATCTCTACAAACTCCTGGAGCGTCCGGGCTTGATAAGGAAGGGATAAAATAAAACTTATTGACTTTATAAAATAAAATTCCTGACCAGGCAAAGCCCTCCTTGAGCGTCTGTATTCCCCAAGGTGTGCTTTAATAGTATCTATAATCTTTTCCCTTAATAACCTAATGGTATTAAAACGCACCGTATCAATGGAAGCCAGCTCTTCTGCCAATTGTCTTTCCCCAAGAACATTGCTCACCCAATAGGCAAAATCATTTGGCGGCTCAGGAGAAAGGTGTTGATGCTGCTGCAAGAAATGGTGGGTGTGGTGGTAAATGACTGCCCCCGGCACCTTCTTTAAAGCATTAAGCATTTCTTTTAAAGTCCAGGCCGAAAGCCCGGTAAGCTCTTGTAAGTGCATCCTTGTGTAAAACTTAAATGGTTTAGTTGCTCTTTTTAGCTCTATCATTTTCCAGTTTTACTAAAAATGTTAAAAAGGATACTACCCGATTCGGCCCTGATAAATAAAATTTAGCAGCTGAATGTTTTTTCTTTGCGCCAACATAAATAGAAAGACCTTTCCCCGTTTGAGCGAAAGCGTCTTCATCTGTTCTATCATCGCCGATATAAATTGTCAAGGCGTTCTTTTTCTTGAGCCTATTTCTTGTCCACCGAAGGGCTTCACCTTTATCCCAATCAAGAGGCGGCCTTATCTCAATTACCTTCTTGCCCTCAGTAACTCTTACTTTTCTCTTCTTAACCAAAGGTAAATAAATACTGCGCGCACCTTTTTTTAAGCTGGCTATTTGATTAGCCAGGCAATTTCTATAATGAATGCTCAGAGTATAGGTTTTATCTTCAATTAAAATTCCGTTATAGCCGGATAACAGTTTATTAAATTTTTTAGACAAATTTTTAATCAAAGGCCTGATTTTCTTGGCTTGCGGATAAACAAACTTTTGCCTTTTAGGCAATTTTATTTCGAAACCATGATTGCCGACATAAAAAATGTTGTTCAAACCAATAAGTTTTTTTACTTCGCATAGCGGCCTGCCACTTATAATACCTACATTATATCTTTTATCTCCGGATAATAGAAAAAGTAATTTTTTGGTTTTTGGCGGAAGATGAACCATGTTTGGGGTAGACTTGATAGAAACTAAGGTGCCGTCAAAATCACAAACAAGCAAAATAGATTTTGCTTTCTCAATTTTTCTCTCTATTTTTTTTCGTTCACTAAATAAGTATTTCAAGTATATCTCATTAGCTTTCAGCTCTGTCCGCCTCAAGCGGATGTCAGCTATTTTGTTATTTACAATTTTTTCTACACTTTTCCTTTAATAACTGCTATGGCCTACGTAATGAAAATGATAATTTTTTTTAAAGCCAGAATTTTTCAATTTCTTCGAATACCCTGCCTGCCCATTTATAGACATTATTCTCACGCACTATTCTTCTTAAACTCTTCATGCGCCTTTTTTTCTCTGTGGCTGGCATATCCAGAATTTCCTTTATAGCATCGGCAAATTTTTCAATATCATAGGGATTAATAAAAACTGCATCTGTCAATTCCCTGGCCGAACCGGTAAAACTACTTAATAGAATAATTCCGCTGTTGTCGGTTTTAGCCGAAATGTACTCTTTGGCAACTAAATTCATTCCGTCGTGGAGTGCGCTAACTATACACACATCCGCTCTTCTGTAACAAGCCAGAATATCATCATAAGAAATGTGCTGCCTTAATAATATTATAGGAGCCCAATCCCCGGTGGAATGCTTCCAATTGATTTCTTCTGCCATGGCATTCAACCGATCATTTAAATTTTTATACCAGCTAATGTGAATTCTGCTTAAAGCCCCTATCTGCAGGAAAATAAACTTTTCTTTATATTGTGGATACTTCTCGAGAAATCTATCGATAGCCAGAAATCTTTCGGGAATACCTTTCGTATAATCTATGCGGTCAAGACCGAGAAAGAGAAGTCCTTTCTCAGGAAAAATCTCTCTTTTTAAACGCAGGGCGCTTTTTTTGACCTCTTCGGCATTTGCTTTCCTGCCAATAGCCTCAAAATCAACACTTATAGGAAAAGCACGTATGACAGTTTCATGGCCCCCGCTAATTATAGAAGTTTTTTCTTTGTCAATTTTGGTTTCTAATTCGCGCTCAACGGTTTCAATAAAATTATCACAATGATATCTAATATGAAATCCCAGAAGATCGTTGGAAAGCAATCCTTCTAAAATTTCCTTTCTTTGGGGGCAAATTCTAAAGGCTTCCGGATTGGGCCACGGTATATGCCAGAACTGGACGCAGATGATGTCCGGTCTTTTTTCTTTGATATATTTAGCCACCAGGGCTAAATGATAATCCTGAAGCCACAAAATTGCCTTCTGCTTGCCAATTTCTTCCAAAATCGCATCCGCAAAAATTTTATTAACCTTCTTATAAAATTTCCAATGCGTTGCATCAAAGATAGGGCGTTGATAAACTATATGGCAAAGCGGCCAGAGCGCCTGATTAGAATATCCATAATAATAGCCTTCTTCCTCTTCCTTAGATAGCCAGACTCGCCTTAAGGTATAAGCCGGGTTGCTGGGTGGAACCTGAATACGGCTTTTGCCATCAACTGTTTTCCTATCGGCACTGCCGCTGCCGTGAGCAACCCATGTTCCGCCACAAGCCTTCATTACCGGATCAAGAGCGGTAACCGCTCCGCCGGTGGGACGCCTGACTTCTATTTTACCTTCTTTGAAAACATTAATATATGGCTCCCGATTAGAAGCAATTATCAAAAGCCGATCTTTGGCCTGCTTTTTTATTTGTTCCTCTAAATCTTTTTTCATCCAAATCATGCAAGTTTCCTTTGGTTATTGGTAATTCCCGGCGCTTCCCGCTGAAGCGAGGCTCACCTCTGGCGGCAGGCGGATAGGCCTGCCTGTCGACATTACCACTTACCAGTCACCAATTTTTTATTTTTTTTCAAAACAGCTTTAGACATTTTTTTTCGATAACCGGATAATCTCTTCATTAATTTTTTATCTTGAAGAGAAAGTATTTCAATTGCTAAAAGCCCGGCATTTTTTGCCCCGCCGATAGCTACGCAAGCCACCGGAATTCCGGGAGGCATCTGCACTACAGAAAGCAGGGAATCAAGACCTTTTAACGATTTGGTTTCAATAGGAATACCTATGACCGGAATAGTTGTAAAACTGGCTATCACGCCAGCCAGATGAGCCGCCCCGCCTGCGCCTGCAATAATAACATCAAATCCTTTTTCATGGGCTGCATCAGTAAATTCCTTAACCTGATAAGGCGTTCTATGCGCTGAAAGAACCTTCGCTTCATACTTAACCTCAAATTCTTTTAATATCTGCAATGTCTTCTTCATGGTCGGCATATCTGAATCACTACCCATAATAACAGCTACTTTTTTATTTTTCATTTCTTCGCCTCTCTTAAATTAGTTTTTAAATTTGTAGCTTAGAATGCCTTTAAACCTATATCTTTCCTGTAATACATATTATCAAAAGAAATTATTTTGACTGCCTTATAGGTGCGCTCTATGGCACCTTTAATATCTTTACCCAATCCCGTTATTCCTAAAACCCTTCCGCCGTTTGTTAAGATTTTTTGGCCTTCTTTTTTGGTTCCGGCATGAAAAACAACTATATCATCTAAACTTTCTGCTTCTTTTATGCCGCTAATCTCTTTTCCATTCTCATAGCTGCCGGGGTATCCGCCTGAGCTCATCACTACACAAACACAGGTTTTATCACTCCACTCAATTTTTTTATCGGCTAAATTCCCTTCCAATGTGCCCAAAATCAAATCCACCAAATCCGATTTCATTCTAGGTAAAATGGCCTGTATTTCAGGGTCGCCAAATCTGACATTAAATTCAAGCGTTTTAGGGCCATCTTCGGTCATCATAATCCCGGCATACAGAACGCCTTGGAAGCGCATGCCTTCTTTTTTCATACCCAAAACAGTCCTTTTTATAATTTTATCAACACAATAGTTAAAAATTTCTCTATCAACAACCGGTGTCGGAGAATAAGCGCCCATGCCGCCAGTATTCGGCCCCTTATCTCCATCATAAATTTGTTTATGGTCCTGACTGGGAGTAAGAGCCAAAACATTCTCACCATCACTTAAAGCAATAATAGAAGCTTCCTGGCCTATAAGTTTTTCTTCAATAATCACTTTTTTCCCTGCATCTCCAAATTTCTCCTTAATCATTATTTCTTTAATTGCTTGCCGGGCCTGCCCCTTGCCATCACAGACAATAACGCCTTTGCCGGCTGCCAGCCCGTCTGCCTTTATAACCATAGGGCAATTTTTCAGCTCGACAAATTTGACAGCTTTATCAGGGTTGTCAAAGATCCTAAAACTAGCTGTGGGAATATCATATTTTGCCATTAACTCTTTGGCAAAAACTTTGCTTCCTTCCAGGAGAGCAGCATTTTGGCTGGGTCCGAAAATTCTTAAATTTCTTTTTTTAAATTCATCGACTATGCCTGCCACCAAAGGCATTTCCGGGCCAACGATTGTTAAATCTATTTCATTTTGATTGGCAAAATCTGCGAGTTTTTGTATATCTTTGACGTTAATAGGAACGTTTTCAGCAAAGGTGGTAGTGCCGCCGTTGCCCGGAGCAAGAAAAATCTGCCTTACCTGCTCACTCTGCTTAACCTTCCAGGCCAGTGCATGTTCACGACCACCTGAACCGATAATAAGAACTTTCATACTAAAACCCTTCTTTTCTTCGGCCGCCACGGGTAGGGCTAAACATTAAGAATTATGATATCCTAATTTCTCTTTTCCCTTTTACAACTTCACCAATTACCCATGATTTTACTTTAAGGGTTGTCAGATACTTGATAATTTTACTTGCGTCTTTAACGGCAGCAATCAAAACAAAACCAATACCCATATTAAAAGTGCCAAACATTTCTTTTTCTTTAATATGGCCTTTTTTTTCGATAAGCCTAAAAATCTCCGGCACAGGCCAGGTGCCTTTATAAATATTTATGGCTTTGCCTTGCGGCAGAATTTTTAAGACCTTCTGATAAAAAGCCCCTCCTGTTACATGCGCCATGGCCTTAATGGTCTTTTGGTGTCTACTATTTACTTTTTTTAACAAAGAAATAACGGGTTTTACATAAATGCGGGTGGGCTTAAGAAGTTCTCCTGCTAAATTTTTCTGTTCCTTTGAGCTAAAAACTTTTCTAACCAGTGAAAAACCATTTGAATGCAGGCCGGATGACGCCAATCCAATAACCACATTTCCTTCGCCTACATTTTTTTTATCTAACATCTGCTTTTTTTCAACCGCTCCCGTGCAAAAACCGGCTAAATCATATTCGCCTCGTTTGTAAAATCCCGGCATCTCGGCCAACTCCCCGCCTATAAGACTACAACCGGCATCTCGACAGCCCCCGGAAATACCCTTGATGATGTCAGTTAGAACTTTAATATTTATTTTGCTGGTAGAAATATAGTCGAGGAAAAAAAGCGGCGTAGCTCCTGTAGTTAAAATATCATTTACATTCATAGCCACAAGGTCTATGCCGACTGTATCGTGTCTATTGGCTAGAAAGGCTATCTTTAATTTAGTGCCCACCCCGTCGGTTGAAGAAATCAGCAGTGGTTCTTTGATTTTTAACCTGGAGAAATCAAAAACAGCGCCAAAGCCGCCTATCTCGGATTTGCTTTTAGAGGTTTTCGTTATCCGGGTAAATTTTTTTATTTTTTTTACAAACTTTTCCGCTTTGGATATATCAACACCGGCTTGCTTGTAGGTTAGGGGTTTTGTCTTCATGAAATTTCCCAAATTTTTATGATATTACTCTTTTTAAAACTTCCTGGTAGGCCTCTTCTATTTCGCCAAGGTCTCTGCGAAATCTATCCTTGTCAAGCTTTTTCCCTGTCTTTTCTTCCCATAAACGGCAAGTGTCCGGTGAAATCTCATCACCTAAAAGTATCTTACCTTTGTATTTTCCAAACTCAAGTTTAAAATCAACTAAATCAAGCCTTCTCTTTGAAAAAAATTCTTTTAACAAATCATTTATTTTAAAAGATAATTTTTTAACTTCGTCCAGGTCCTTGAGCGTAACCAGTTTCAAAGCCTTGACGTGGTATTCATTTATGAGCGGATCATCTAAGGCATCGCTTTTATAATGATACTCGAGAACCGGCTCATCCAGCACAATGCCTTCTTCTAAACCAAGCATTTTCGCCATCCCGCCGGCCACTATATTTCTAATAGTTACCTCAATTGGGATAATCTCAAGCGTCTTGATAAGCATATCTCTTTCATCCAGCTGTTTAATAAAATGGGTGGGGATGTCATGCTTCTGCAGGTATTTGAAAATAATAGCAGAGATTTTATTATTGACCACACCTTTTCCTATGATTGTCCCTTTTTTCTGGGCATTAAAAGCGGTGGCGTCATCTTTAAATTCCTGGATCAAAACATCTTTTTCCTCGGTAGTAAAAAGCTTTTTGGCTTTGCCTTCATAAATCATTTTTATCTTTTTCATAATTTATAACCCCACTTTTTTAAAAATATAATTTACATTTCTTAAATAACTTTTTAGCTCAAAACACTCTTCTATTTCCTTTTTTCCTAAAATAGCGGCTATCTTTTCATTCTTGTCAACTTCTTCCTTAAAACCGCTCTTTTTTCTGCCGGAAGCCATGGCGCTCCCCTGAACTAAAGAATAGGCCTTTTCCCTTGAAAGACCTTTGCGAATAAGTTTAGACAATAATTTCTGCGAAAAAATCAAACCCACAGACATCTCTAAATTGGCTTTCATCTTCTGAGGATAAACTACCAGGGTTTCTATTAAATCCGACATTTCTATCAACATAAAATCAACTATGGTAGTTGCATCACTAATTATAATCCTTTCATTCGACGAATGACTTATGTCTCTTTCGTGCCAAAGGGCAATGTTCTCCAGCGAACACAAGGCATATGAACGCACCAATCTCGCCAAGCCGCAAATACGCTCACTTCTGACTGGATTACGCTTGTGAGGCATACTGGATGAACCGGTTTGTCCTTTTGAAAAAAACTCTTCTACTTCGCCAACCTCTGTTCTTTGAAGCCCGCGTATCTCAAGGGCCATTTTCTCCAGGCTGCCAGCAAGAACAGCCAGAGTGCTCAAAAGATAAGCGTGTCTATCCCGCTGGATTATCTGATTAGATATGCGGGCGGCTTTTAGGCCCATTTTAGAAGCAACATATTTTTCAACAGCAGGGCTAATATTAGCATAAGTGCCCACGGAACCGGAAATCTTAGCATAAGAAATTGAGCTCTTTGCGTATTTTAATCTATCTAAATTTCGCCCGGCCTCATCATAAAAAAGTGCCAATTTCAAACCAAAAGTGGTTGGTTCGGCATGCATTCCATGGCTCCTGCCGACGCAAACCGTATTTTTATATTTGCGGGCTTTTTCCCTTGTGGCTCTAATGAGTTTATTTAAATCTGAAATTAAAACATCACAGGCATCCTTCATAAGAACAGCAGCCGCTGTATCAATAACATCAGAAGAAGTTAATCCAAGATGTATATATTTTCCCGAAGAACCCACATTTTCAGCCAGATTGGTCACAAAAGCCACTACATCATGTTTGGTCTTTTTCTCTATTTTCTCTATGCGTTTTATGTCAAACTTGGCTTTCTTTTTAATAACGGCCAGATCTTTTTGAGGAATAAGCCCCAGCTTTGACTGGGCCTCAGAGGCAAGGATTTCGACGTCCAGCATCTTTTTGAATCTATTGTGGGTTGACCAAATTTCTTTCATTTTTGGGGTGGTGTATCTTTTTATCACTTTATAGCTCCTTAAATAAGGCTCTTGGTTACAAAACCCATCTCCTGTTATCCGGTTTCTTTAGAAGACGTTAACTATAATATCAAATTTTGAGCGTAAGGTCAATTGATTAAAAAATCATTCCCATTCTGTTTTTCATTTTCCAATAATCATTTTAAGAGCTGCCAAAAGCATAAAAAAACCGAATATTCTTCTCAAAAGTACATCCGGAATTGGCTGAACTAAAATGGCTCCTATTCCCCCGCCTACTATAAAACCAAGCGCAATCCAGGCCGCCATAGGAATATTGACATAGCCAGCCCTATAATATTGGATAGCTGCCAGAAGGCCTATGGGCGGAATCATCATGGCCAGAGTGGTCCCTTGTGATTGATGCTGGCTCAAGCCAAAGATATAAACCAGGGCCGGAACAACAACTATCCCTCCGCCTATGCCCAATAAACCACTAAGAATGCCTCCCGCAAGACCAAGTGCCAAAAAACCTATAATCATAAAAACCTCCTTATTTTTCTATTCTAAAATTAATAATACAACTGGCGTGCCGGGAAAGAATAAATTCAAAATCAAAATATTTCTTTTGTTTGCGGGGAATGAAAGATACTTTTTTTAATTTGGATTCTTCCTTTAATAAATCTATAGTCTCTTTAGTTAATTTCTGAGGCCGGCCCATTTCTTCCCACTTGCCAAGCGGATTTGAATGACTTTTATCTATTTTAATAATATTAAATTCCGAAAGTGCGTATTTACTTTTTATGCGAACCCTCACTTTTTCTCTCTCAATAGGCTTGTGCGGCAAGTTGTGATTGGTAGCAATTAAACTTGCCTCGTTTTTCCTTTCATCTATTACGACAAAAACATCAACGGTCTCATGCCTTCCGCTTACCTTAATAAATTGTGTGCCTAAGCCGCAAAGAATTTCAAAAGCGCGGTAAGATGGTTTTGGTATTTGGTTAATGTTAAGGAGCCCAAATCCACCGTGAAATGGTATATCACAAAAACCTTCTTCTTCAAAAATATCAGAAAAGGTCCAGAAAGAATACGCATCCACCAATCCTATATTCGCCATTAATGTCCTGATTATAAAAGGGGCCATGTAAATGCTATCATGGTAAGTATCCCGAGAGCTTGGAGAAGAATTCCACTCTGTATAATAAAGCGGGAATTTGCCAGCTAATTTTCTGCCCTCCCGGGCTAATTCGTACAAAATTCCCCGCTTGCTCCCGGCTAAAGCCTCTTCCATATCCAGTTCGTGGCCGAGGGCAATATCAGTGGGATAACTATGTGTGGTTATAAAATCAAAAGGGACTTTTCTCTTCCGACAAAACTTAATAAATTCTCCCATCCATCCATTACCGGCCGTAGCGGGGCCTCCCACCCTCAAATCTTTATTTACCTTCTTAATGGCAAAGGCGCTGTATTTATAAAATTTAAAATAATCATCTTGATTGCCATCCCAGAATGCTTTCAGATTCGGTTCATTCCAAACTTCAAATAGCCATTTTTTCACCTCGCTTAAACCGTAGCGCTTTATTAAGTTTCTAACCAGGTTTTCTATCAAATCAGTCCACTGGTTAAAATCTTTGGGAGGGGTAATATTGCCTTTGTAATAAAAAACAGTTTTTGGGCCGGAAGCTAATAAAGAAGGCATAAAACCAAGTTCAATAAAAGGACGCATGCCAATTTCAAGCAGATAATCAAAAACGGAATATATTTTAGAGAAGGAATATCGGATTTTATGCGGTGTGCCTGTGCAAACTGACATATCGTCATTTAAGAGGCCGTGAAATCTAAGATATTTAAAGCCAAGTTCCCGATGGATTTTTTTTAACTGAAAGCGCCAGTCTTCTCGCAAAGCCAGGGCAGCGTGTCCACTGCCCACACAGAATTTCCAATAATGCGAAAAGGGAATTTTTTTTGAATTTAAGTCACATTCAAACTTAAGAATGGCTAACTCCTAAGAATTGCGGTTGGTAGCCCCAACGGGAGTCGAACCCGTGTTACTGGAATGAGAATCCAGCGTCCTAGGCCACTAGACGATGGGGCCATCCTTTTAGAATGAAAATTCTAACATTTTTAAAAAATTATGTCAATTATTAAACTTTCGGCTGCTAGTTACACCAAACCTGCTTACTTATGATAGACGAGGGGACAACCAGGCATCAGCTAACTCGAAGAGCAGTCTTCGACTAAAAATTAAATTAAACGGCTAATAACTAAAATTTCTTTTTCTTGTATTCTTCTTCAGAAAAAACTTCAATTCCATTTCTCTCAAGCAAAGCCGTAACCACGCCTTTGCCCTTAATGAGCCTGCCGCTAAAAGTGCCGTCATAGATAAAATTATTTCCGCAGGAAGGGCTCTTTTCTTTAAAAACGGCTTTTTTTATCCCTGCCATCCGGCAAAGTTCAAGCACTATGTGGGCGGCCTTTATTATCTTATCTGTTACATCAAGGCCTTTTTCTGTAAAAACTTTTGCTTCACCATCTAATAGCTTCTCCCCATCGCCTCCTTCTATCTCAATGCGCTGCCGGGGCACGCCAAAGCCAGCTAGAATTTCAGGACAAAGAATAAAATAAATAGTTTTATTTAATAAAGTTACTATGACTTCATCTTTTTTGGCCTTACCATCCGGGCGGCATCCGACACCGAGAAGGCAAGCGCTAACCAGTACTTTTTCTTTTCTTAATCTGTCCCGCATATATATTTCTTATCTGTTTAAAAATGCGTTGATAGTTATCTGATTTGTACTTAGGAAATGTCCATTCAAGACACTTAAACTTATTATCATTTTGATATATCAAGGTAATTTCTGCATAAATTCCACCATTTAGATAAATCCTGTGTGAAAAATTTTTGGCTGAAGCCAAAACCAATTTAGAAAGAGCTAAATAACCCGGGTCAATATTTACCTGCCTCTTATTATTTTTTAAAAACTTTTGCTCTAAGTTATTAGTATATAATTTTATTTTCCACAAAAAAGCCGGAGAAATTAATTTTTTAAAACTTATAAACTTTTTATATAGCGGCCTTCCCATTTCCTTAAAATAATAATCTGTGTGTTTAAACTCAAAAATATCTGATTGAAAATCGAGTAAACCAAATCTTCTTTTTACTGCACAAATGGCCGGATCTATATAATCTTTCTTGCCCATTAAACTCATTATCAATTTTACTTTTTGCGGTTTTTGTATCTGAGCCATCTAAAATTCAAACTCCCCTAAGAGGACAATTGCTGCAATCCGCTTTCTTTTTGCAGTAATGCTTGCCTACCTTTACTAAAAGCGCATGATACTCATTAAATAAATCTGCATCCAGCTTTAAATTATCCATAAAAAGTTTCTGAACGTGCGCATAATCGGCTTTTTTTTCTATTAAATTATGCCGACAGAGTATCCTTTTGGTATATGCATCAACGACAAAAAATGGCAAATTTCCCGCATAAAGCAAAATAGAGTCAGCTGTTTCCTGTCCTATCCCATTTACCTTAAGCAGCTCTCCTCGCAAAATAAATGGGTCTCCTTTGAATAATTTAGCCATACCTCCTTTTTTTTTAATAAACTCAAGAAAATTTTTTAACCTTTTTGCTTTTACATTATAATAACCGCAACTTTTTATCAAAGAAGCCAGACGCCCCAAGGGCAGGTTCAATAGTTTTTGAGGAGAAAGTAAATTTTCTTTCCTGAGGCT
>DAOVKU010000050.1 GCA_030631665.1 Candidatus Omnitrophota bacterium | reverse complement strand
TCTGAGCTCTTTGTATAATAGGAGGCATAAAATGAGATATTTTAAAAGTGCGAGTAAATGCATTTTAATACTAATGGCAGTAATTTCTTTATGTTGCGAGGTTCAGGCCGGGACAGATAGTTCTTCCGGAAGGGTTCTCGAGAGTTTTAACAAATTGACAGGCTGGGAAGTGATTGAGGGGCCTGGCGCAAAACTTGAGTTATTCATTGAAAAAGGCCTTGAGAAAAATTGCTTACGCTTGGATTACAGCTTGGGTTCAACAGATTCTTATGTTGTTACTGTTAAAGACTGCCCATTATCTTTGTCTCAAAGATATAAATTTGTCTTTTATGTCAAGGGAGTTTCTCAGAAAAATAATCTCGAATTCAAATTGATAGATAAAAAAGGAAACACCTTTTGGAAGAAATGGGAAAATTTTGAGTTTTCTGAAAATTGGGAAAAAGTAGTAGTGAGAGAAAGAGATATAGCTTATGCCTGGGGGCCTGAACATGATGCAAAGTTAAGAGAAGTTCAAAAAATTGAATTCGCGATTTCAGGGACTACAAGCGCAAAAGAAAGGGTTTATATTGACGATTTGACCCTATTTAGCCTTTCTGATGTTGATTCTGCGGCCGTGATGAAAGTTAAAGCGTCTTCTGTTGAAAATGGGCAATACAGGCCGGAAAAAGCAATTGATAGAAATGTGAACACTCGCTGGAGCAGTAAATTTTCCGATCCTCAATGGTTTGAGCTTGATTTAGGTGAAGTTAGAGAGGTGACAGGTGTAATATTGAATTGGGTTGTATATGGCAATTACGATGTTTTACTTTCAGAAGATGGGAAAGATTGGGTTACGGTATATACTAATAATGACGCGGATGGGGGCATAGATGATATTTATTTTAAGAAAGCAAAAGCAAGGTTTATAAAAATATTAGGCAAAAAAAGAAAAACTGAGTTTGGATATTCTCTTTCTGAGATTGCTATTAAGGGGCCGGATGAAGAAATTTTATTAGCTGCTTCATCTTCCCAAAAATCCAATGGCGTAGAGAATGCTTTAGACGGCAGTGTAGAAACGAAATGGCACAGTAAGGCGGGAGATGATCAGTGGCTTGAAATTGATTTCCGTGACATGAAGAGATTCGGGGGATTATTTTTAGTGTGGGATAAAGATTATGCAGTATCTTACGAAATAGTAAGTTCGAATAAGGGAGAAAAATGGGAGACAATTTACTCTACCACAGATGGAAAGGGAGGCAAAGAAAAGATATATCTTAAGCAAACAGGCGCTCAATTTGTTAGAATTCTTTGTAAAAAAAGCGCAACTAAAAAAGGTTTTGGCATAAAGGAAATTGAAATTAAGGCCCCCGAAGAATCTGCCTCATTGCAGAAATACTATGAGATAGCTGCCCAGGAGTCACCTCTGGGCTATTACCCAAGATGGTTAACCAAAGAACAGACTTACTGGACTTATGTAGGCATAGAAGGCGATGAGAACGAAGCTCTTATTTCCGAAGACGGTATTATAGAACCTCACAAAAGAGGTTTTACTATCGAGCCCTTTTTATATCTGGATAGCAAACTTATCACCAGGGAAAATGCCGGGGTGAGCCAGTCTCTTGAGAAAGATTATTTGCCTATACCTTCTGTAAAGTGGGAATATAAAGATGTTATTATGAATTTGAAATTGTTTGCCTCCGGCAAGACGGGAGAATCAATTGCCTACGGGTGGTACACAGTTAAAAATAACCGCGAAGAAACTGTTTCCGGCAAACTGTTTTTAACCATTCGCCCGTTTCAGGTATATACTCCCTGGCAGGGCTTTCGCGATGGCGGTTTATCCCCAATTTATAGCATTAAATATAAAAACTGTATTATTGACATAAATGGAAAATATGAAATTTATGCATTAACGAAACCAGACAATTTTGGAGTGCGGGATGGAAGCTTTGAAATTCCTCATGGTTCTCCTGAAGGGGATATTATCAATAGTGTAAAAAAAGGGGTTATTCCAACAAGCAAGAGTGCGGAAAATGTAAATGGAGATGTTTCTGGGGCAATAGAGTATGAATTCAAACTTAAACCCGGTGCTTCCAAAAATTATTTTGTGGCAATTCCTCTCCATAATAATAAACCAAGCTTGAAAGTTAATACCAGCGAAGAGAAGTTAAAAGCAAAATTCAAAAAGATTCTCGAAGAAAGAATTGCCTTTTGGGAATCAAAGGTAAACAGGATAGAAATTGATATTCCTGAGCTCGAATTAGTAAATACCTTAAAGTCTAACATTGCCTACAATCTGATAACCATGGATGGTCCGGGTTTTCAGCCGGGTTCAAGATGTTATGATAAACCATGGATAAGAGATGGCGGCATGGCTGCGGCCGCGCTTTTAAGAATGGGGCTGACTTCCGAAATAAGAGAGTTTATAGATTGGTTTAGCACTTACCAGTATGAAGACGGAAAGGTGCCTCCCATTATAGATACCAAGGCAGAAGACCCTTTATGGGAAGAAAAAGAGAAAGGGTTGATTGAATATGACAGCCAGGGTGAATTTGTTTACACCATTCTTCAGTATTATTGGTTTACTAAAGATAAGGAATTTTTAAAAGGCAAGTTAGATAATGTAATAAAGGCCTTAGAATATCTTGTGTACTTAAGAAGCCAGACACTTACATCGGAATTTAAGAATGGGCCTGCCGAAAAAAGAAAATATTATGGAATTCTTCCTCCTTCCCAAAGCCACGAAGGATATTGGCGTGAATATTCTTACTGGGATGATTTCTGGGGCCTTAAGGGATGGAAAGACGGCCGGACTATTTTTGCTATACTGGGCAGGGACGATTTAGTTGACTGGGCTGATAAGGAATATGCTGATTTCAAAAAGTGTTTTTATGATTCAGCGAGATTAACGATGGAATTTTATAATATAGATTATTTTCCAGCCAGTGCGTCTTTAGGTGATTGTGACCCTACCTCCACAGCAGTGGCTGTTATGTATTGTGATGAGTTAGAGAATTTACCTAAGAAGGAATTAAAATTTACATTTGATAAATATTATAAAGATTTATCCAGTCGATTTAAACCTAATGCCGAATACCGCTTTACTCCTTATGAAATAAGGTCTGTGCCGGCGTTCCTTTATATGGGGCAAAAGAAGAAAGCTCTTAACTTGTTAAGGTTTATGGTAAGCTGCCGCAGGCCGCTTAACTGGAATCACTTAGCCGAGGTTGTTCATAGCGATTATCGTTTTCCCACATATCTTGGCGATATGCCTCATACCTGGGTTGGAGCAGAATATATAAATGGTTTTAGAAGTTTATTTGTTTATGAAACGGAAAACAGGTTAGTTTTAGGGCATGGAATTGATGAGAAATGGCTTTTGAGTGAGCGGGGTGTGTCTGTTGGTAATTTGCCAACGTATTATGGAAAGATAAATTATACCATTAAGAAAGAAAATAATGTTTTAAAGATTAAAGTCTGGGGCGATGCTGTTTCGCCACCCGACGGTTTTGTTTTTAAACTTCCCTGGCCGGAAAAGATAAAACAAATAAGTCTTAATGGTAGAAAATATGAAGGTTTTTCAGGAAAAGAAATAGTTTTTTGTAAGTTACCTGTGGAGATAGTTATTCAAATGAGGACACAACCTGATGAGCGGTAGTGTAAAAAAAGGGGGGTTAGAACATGAATGGCGTAAAGCATTTTAAAATAAAATTAATCCTTTTAGTTATTGCGGGATTAATAGTAGTAACGACAGGAAATTTTTTAACTTTGAGGGCATCGGATTTTCCATATAAGGATTCCAGTGTGCCGCTTGAACAAAGGATTGATGACCTTCTTGGCAGAATGACCCTTGAAGAAAAGATAGACGAAATTTGCGGTAAAGATTTTATGGATGGAAAAACAAATAGACGCCTTGGAATTTCCCCTTTATTAATGACAGACGGCCCGCACGGCATAAGGGATATGTACGGCAAAGCAACATGTTTTCCTACGCTTGTTATGCTGGGTTGCGTCTGGGATGAGGATTTAATGAAAAGGGTTGGTGTGGCTTTAGGCGAGGAGACAAGGGCTAAAGGGAGAAATTTAATTTTGGGTCCCTGTATTAATATACACAGGACTCCTCTCGGAGGACGAAATTTTGAAAGCTTTGGAGAAGATCCTTATCTTGTAGGAAAAATGGCGGCTGGATATGTTAACGGGGTTCAAAACCAAAAAATAGGAACCTCTACAAAACATTTTGCTGTCAACAATCAGGAATGGGAAAGAGCGAACATAAGTGTCGAAATAAGCGAAAGAGCTTTGAGGGAAATATACCTTCCCGCCTTTAAGGCGGCTGTGCAGGAAGCCGATACATTAACTGTAATGGGCGCGTATAATAAGATAAATGGTTCCTACTGTTGTGAGAACTCTCATTTACTTATGGATATACTGAAAAATGAATGGGGTTTTCAGGGATTTGTTGTTTCCGACTGGTGGGCTATAAAAAATACTATAAAAGCGGCAAACGAAGGCTGTGATATGGAGATGCCTGGCCCGGGTTACCATTTTACAAGGGCAAATCTTCTTCCCGCGGTAAGAAACAATCAGGTAAAGGAATCAGTTATAGACGATAAAGTGAGAAGGATTTTGCGTGTAAAATACAAGCTTGGATTATTTGATGGCACAAATAAGAATTATAAAGGATCGGTCAATACTAAAGAACATCAGGATTTAGCAAGGGAAGTTGCTGAGAACGGTATAGTTTTATTAAAAAACGAAAAAAATGTTTTGCCTTTAGACCTTGGAAAAATTAAATCAATAGCTGTTATCGGCCCCAATGCCTCGCAGGCACGTCATGGAGGAGGAGGAAGTTCACAGGTGGGCCCTCCTTATTCTGTGAGCCCCCTGCAAGGCCTGAAAAATAAGTGCCCCAATGCAATAACAATAAATTACGTAAAGGGCTGTAATATGCCAAATGAATTAAATGCAATACCTCTATCAGCATTCAGGCCATCTGGTTCTTCGGAAGAATATGGTCTAAAGGGCGAATATTTTAATAATATAGATTTTAAGGGAATACCTGTGCATACAAGAACAGACAAGACAATTAGTTTTGATTGGGGCGGGAGTTCCCCTGCTCATGGCGTGAAAAACGATAATTTTTCTGTACGGTGGACCGGAAAACTTATACCGCCAAAGAGCGGAAAATATGAATTGTGCATCTTGAGTGATGACGGAAGCCGCTTATATATTGATAATCAGCTAATTGTTAGTCACTGGAGTGATCATGGCCCTGAGATGAAGAAAGGTTCAATGAAGCTTATTGAAGGAAGGGAATATGATGTGCGTATTGAGTTTTATGAAAAAGGCGGCGGAGCGGTAATGAAGTTTGGATGGGTAGCTCCAGGCGAGGAGATGCAAGAAGAAGCTGTGGAAGCTGCAAGCAAGGCAGACGCTGCAATTTTATTTGTGGGGCTTAATAATTCAATAGAAGGTGAAGGTGTTGACAGAAGAGATATGAGGCTTCCCCAGGGGCAGGATGAACTTATAGAAGCAGTAAATGCGGTTTGTAAAAATACAATTGTAGTTTTAATAAACGGAACCCCCGTTAACATGGAAAAATGGGTAAATGAAGTTCCCGCCATAATAGAAGCCTGGTATCCTGGACAGGAAGGCGGAAACGCAATTGCAAACATTCTTTTTGGTGATGTTAACCCTTCAGGAAAATTATCCGTAACTTTTGCTAAAAAGCTTTCCGATAACCCTTCCTATAGAAACTATCCGGGAAGCGGAGGCAAGGTTTACTATAAAGAAGGCATATTTGTAGGTTACAGGCATTACGATAAAAATAACATAGAACCCCAATTTCCGTTTGGACACGGGCTTTCCTATTCAAAATTTAAGTATTCAAACCTGGTTATAAGCCCTGAACAGACGAAAGACGGAGATGTCAGCGTAAAAGTGGATATTAAAAATATAAGTAACCGAGAAGGAAAGGAAGTGGTTCAACTTTATATTAAGGATAAGCAATCATCCCTCAAAAGACCACCGAAGGAACTCAAGGCATTTAAAAAGGTGAGCCTTAAATCGGGAGAGAAAAAGACCGTGGAGATGAAACTTAATAAAGAATCCCTTTCTTTTTATTATCCGGAAAAAAAGAAATGGATAGCAGAACCCGGAGAATTTGAAGTATTGATAGGTTCATCTTCAAGAGATATCAGGCTAAGGGATGGCTTTACGTTAATCTATTAATAGCTGAACATGGTTCAGGTATAACTTGGCTGAATAAATTATCATAACAGGCAACAGCGTTATTTTGGTAATAAGTAAATATAGGTGAACAATTAAATATAAACCGCTTATTATTATAAATAAAAGATAAAAACAAAAAAGAAGGGGTGGTTTTATGAATCTCTTTAGGAAGATAGTCGGCTGTGCCTTAATATTGTTGATTTTGGGTTTTCTGTTCGGGGGTTTTGAAAAATTGGCACAAGCACAAACCGCCGGAATTAAAAATGAAGGTGAAAATATTTCCCGCCTCACACTTAGCCTTAATGGAAAATGGCAGTTTGAGCCTTCGAATAAAAAACCAAAGACCTGGCATCATTTTATTATTGTTCCCGGCCTGGTAGATTTAGCTAAGCCTTCTATTGATTGGAATTCTTACAAGTCTTTCTGGTATAAAAAAACCTTCACTTTAACTCCCTCTCAAACCCGCAGCTATGCATTTATAAACATAGACCAATCTAAATACGGAACAGAGGTATGGCTTAACGGAAAGTATTTAGGCAGTTATATCGGCTGTTATACTTCTCATAAATATAATGCCACTGAAGCCATAAATTATAATGGCAAGAATACCCTCATATCTAAAATAGGCTCTAAAGATAACTTGCCGCAAATCAGCGCCGTAGGTCATGATTATGAAAAAAAATCTTTCTTTCCGGGTATCTGGGGGGATGTTTCTCTAATTCTTACCGGTAATCCAATTATTAAAAGAGTTCAGATAGTCCCTCATATTGATACCCATACAGCCCAGGCCGGAATAACCATAAAGAACTTTGAGAAAACAGAACAAGGTATTATTCTTTCTTCAATGGTATTTGAAAAGAATTCAGGATTATCTGTTTCGGATAAAATTAATACTAGTTGTGTTTTATCTGCCTTAGAGGAAAAGACTCTTATCTTGAACCTGCCTATATCAAATATGCAATTATGGTCACCAGGCCACCCCTTCCTTTACAAGCTGGTTTCCATCATCGAGAGAGATGGCGAGGAAGCTGATAGATTAAGTATTACCTTTGGCATGAGAGAATTTAAGATAGTCGGTTCCGATTTTTATTTAAATGGCCAGCGTATTTTTTTAAAGGGCAGCAATATCGCCTTTCACCGTTTCTTATCCGACCCAAACAGAAAAGACCTGCCGTGGAACGAGGGCTGGATTAAAAAAGTGTTAATAGATATTCCAAAAGAGCACAATTTCAATTTCTTCCGCTTTCATTTAGGGCATGCTTACAACAAATGGTATACAATAGCTGATGAATACGGGATGTTACTTCAAGATGAATGGGCATTTTGGTCTATTACGGGCAGAGAAAAGCAAATAAAAAAAGAATTTACACAGTGGCTCTATGATAACTGTAATCACCCCAGTATTATTATCTGGGATGCCATGAATGAGCCGCATGATGATGGCAAGGTAAGTCGGGGCATTATTCGGGATAAGATTATACCGGCAATGAAGAAAATTGACCCCACCCGGCCATGGGAATGCGGTCTAAATCCCGATGTTGATTTTAAATCCTGGAAGCCAAGAGATTTTTCAGAAGATCATCCTTATATTTATTCCAAGGGGCCGGTTTTAAATAAAGACAACTTTGGTTTTTCTCGTTCTATAGAAGAAATGCAGAACAGCAACGAACCAACTATATTAAATGAATTTGTCTGGTTTTGGTTAACTAAAGATGGCAAGCCAAGCAGCCTTATGCGTGATGTTCTTCTGCGCTGGCTTGGCAGAGATAACACTAATGAGCAGCGCTTGGAATATCAGGCGCGACTTGTCTCAGATTTATGTGAGTTATTCAGAAGGATGGATATAGATGGCATCGTGCCTTTTGTTTATTTAAGTAATGAAGGTGCATGTACCTCCAACTGGTTTACCGGTGACATTGCTAACCCGGGCGTTAAACCCATTATGCCAGCTCTAAAAGATGCCTTTGCTCCTTTCGGCGTAAGCATTGAGCTCTGGGACAGGCATTTTACGCCGGGAGAAAAAAGAACCATAAATGTCTATCTTTTTAATGATACTCATCAGGTTAAATCCGGTATCTTAAATTACAAGATAACCAATAAGGATGGCTCACAAGTCTTATTTAAGGACAACTTAAAAGTGACTGTCCCGGCTGTCGATATGCGTATTGAAGCTATAAACTGGACCATGCCTTCGGCTGCTGGTACTTACTATCTAAAAGCAGAACTAATAGAGGGCTCAGAGGCAGCAGCCACAAGCAAAAAGATTGCCCATGTATTTGAAGCAGTTGTGCCGGGCAATTTATCTTCAGCCAAACTTATGGTCTATGACCCTGATAATGAAATCTTAAACTATCTTACTCACTTAGGCTTAAATGCTATCAATTATGACAGCACCCGGCTTTCCAGGCAAGATATTTTAATCCTGGGTGAAGGAGCCTTATTAAGCGCTAATTATAACTCCCGCTTAGAAGAGATTACTAGCTTTGTAAAAAAAGGACATACCTTAATAGTCATTGAGCCAAGTTATGGCATTACTAGTTACAAAGAGAAAGAATATCTTCTCTTGGCTGATTTAGCAATGGCTATGAACAAGCGTGAGGATAAATTTGAAGGTGGTTATGATTCTTATTGTTTTATGGAAAATCCCGCCCTTCCTTTATGGAATAATATCGATGAAGAACACCTGAAGATGTTCAACGGCGGCTGGGGCGGAGAAGTAATCTCACAATGTGATGTTAAACTCAATAATACAAAGTTAATCTTGGCTAAAAGCGGTCTTAATTTAAAATATTTTGCTATAGCAGAAACTATCTGGGGCAAAGGTGTAGTAGTTATCTCAAGACTTCAGCTAAGAGGCAGGCTAACCGAAGAAGCAGACCTACGCGAAAACCTGTATTCAAGAAGAGTAGACCCCATAGCTCAGCAGTATCTATTGAATTTACTTTCTACCAACTTAGATACTGCCGCTAATTGGAAACGAATAAAGAAAATACTGCCTTTTTATATAAAGAAAGCTACTGCTTCCTCCATGCAGGACAACAATAAAGATGCTGCCCCCGAAAAAGCTATTGATGGGAATATGGGCAGTAGATGGAGCAGTGAACAGCATAAAGATCCTCAATGGATTGCCCTTGATTTCGGTAAGAGCATGGATTTTAGTAAAATTATTTTACACTGGGAAAATGCTTACGCAACAGCCTATAAAATTCAAGTTTCCGATGACGCCAAAAACTGGAAAACCATCTATACAGAACCAGACAGTGACGGGGGAAGGGATATTATCAATGTTAGAGCTCAAAAAGCTAGATATTTAAGAATTTTTGGCGCTACGAGAGTTAATAGCGAGTGGGGTTATTCATTGTGGGAGGTTGAAGTCTATTAAACTGTTAAAAACCCCCTGTCCCACCTCGGAGGTGGGACAGGGTTGATTCTAGATGAAAAAGAGGAGCAAATTTTAAATGGAAAAATTAAGAAAAATAATTAGAACCGGTTTAATATTATTTTTTACAGTTCTTTTGTTTTGTAACACCAGCCTAAAAGCGGAAAATAATTCCAAAAAAATTCTCGACGGTTTTAATGAACTGGGCAGCTGGAAAACACTCAGCTCAGAAGAGACAAAGATTAAGTTAATTTCCGGCAAGGGGTTTAAAGGGAAAGGCATGTGTTTAGATTTCGATTTTACCAAGCGCAAAGGCTATGTAGTTGTATCTAGGGAAGTTACTTTTCCATTGCCCAAGGATTACAAATTTATTTTTTACATTAAAGGTGACTCACCGGACAATAACCTTGAATTTAAGTTGATTGATGATAAAGGGGATACTTACTGGAAAAAATGGGAAAATTTTAAGTTTACCAGTGAATGGAAGAAGATAGTTTTAAGCAAGAGGAATGTGGCTTTTGGATGGGGCCCTGGAGGCGGTGCAGGATTAAAGGAAATTAGAAAAATTGAATTTGCCATCTCATGCGGAGAGGGCGGCAAAGGAACAGTATGTATCGATGAATTGTCTTTCGTCGGTTTTAAAAAGTCTGTTCCTGATATCAAAATGGGAACTAAAGCATCTTCTTTTAAAGATGATAAATATGAGCCCATGAACGCGGTAGATGGTAATCTGGAAACTTTGTGGGAAAGCAAGCCTTCCGACCCCCAGTGGCTTGAGATTGATTTGGGCGAAGTAAGAAAATTAACAGGTGTAATGTTATATTGGGGGAAATCGTACGCGAAAGCTTATGAAATTTTAGTTTCAGAAGACGGTAAAAATTGGGACTCAATTTATGCCACTGTGAGTTCTGATGGCATAGTGGATGATATTTATTTTAATAGTGCGAACGCAAGGTTTCTAAAAATATTAGGGAGAAAGAGAAATCTTCGCTATGGATACAGTTTACGTGAAGTATTGGTTAGGACTGCTGATGGAGAAATTTCTGCGGAAGCTTCATCTTCAAAAAGGTCTAAAAAAGCGCAGAACGCTTTAGACGGCAGGATAAATACTAACTGGCATAGCAGAGCAAAAAATAGACAATGGTTTAAAATTGATTTTCGTAAGCAAAAGGAAATTGGGGGGTTGTTTATTCATTGGCATAAGGATTATGCCAAATCCTATGATATAACTATTTCAGATGATGGAAAAGACTGGACCTCTGTTTATACCACAGATAAAGGAAATGGCGGAAGAGATAAGATATTTTTTGGAGAGACGCAAACTCAATTTCTTAAAATTGAGTTAAAAGAAAGTGCCGCAAAAAAAGGCTTCGGTATAAAAGAAATAGAAATCAAGGCCCCTGCGGAATCCAATGCTCTAAAAGAAAAATATGAGCTGGCCGGCCAGGAATCTCCGCTGGGATATTATCCCCGATGGTTGTCTAAAGAGCAGGGTTATTGGACCATAGTCGGGGTAGCAGATGACCATAAAGAAGCACTTTTCGGTGAAGACGGGACTATAGAACCTCATAAACAGGGTTTTTCTATTATGCCGTTCTTATACCTGGATAATAAACTTATTACCCGGGAAGACGCGGTAGTGACCCAGTCTCTGGAAAATGA
>DAOVKU010000095.1 GCA_030631665.1 Candidatus Omnitrophota bacterium | reverse complement strand
TTTCTTAAAATGTTTATTTATATTTAAGACCAAGCTTTTTCCTTTTTCTCTCATGATATCTATTATCCACAGATAAGACAGGCCCGAATTTGCCAAGGCCATAGCTACTGCTTTGGCTGCGCCCCCCGCTCCAAATATAAAAGCTCTTTTATCTGAGGGATTAAATTTTGCATCTTTCTTTAAGGAGGAAATAAAACCAATCCAATCTGTATTATGCCCGATAAGTTTATTATTTTTAATTACAATGGTATTTACCGCTCCAACCAAAGAAGCCGAAAATTCTATCTTAGAAAGATATGGCATTACCCTTTCTTTATATGGAATAGTTACGTTGACTCCTTTAAAACCCAAAGCGCTCAAATTTCTTAAAACAGATTTTAGACTTTTTTCCTTAACCGGAATTGGAAGGTAAACAGCATTTATGCCGAGTGCCCTGAAGGCGGCATTGTGCATAGACGGGGAAAAAGTATGAGCAACTGGCCAACCAATTAAACCATAAATTTGAGTCTCGCCGTTAATCTTTAATGTTTTCACTAACATTTGCTATAGTTTTATGTCTTTGTTTGACGCCTGGCTATTAACTTATTGATAGTATTCAAATAAGCTTTGGCGCTGGCCTCGATAATATCTGTGCTAGCCCCGTGCCCACTAATAATGTGTTTCTTAAATTTTACCCGGACTCTTACTTCTCCCATGGCATCTTTGCCGCCGGTTACTGATTGAATAGAATAATCTTCCAATTTTCCCTTTTGTTTTATAATTTTTTCAATGGCTCTATAACAAGCGTCAACCTGTCCATCGCCAATTGAACTTGCCCTTTGAATTTTACCATCCGGGCCCCTTAGGCCAACAATTGCCCTTGGAGAAGAAGTGGTTGCGCTTTTGGTTTGGAGATAAGACAAACTCCATGATTTGGGAATCTTTTCCAGTTGTTCTTCAATTAAAGCCTCGAGGTCTTCATCAAAAATTTCCTTCTTTTTATCGGCTAAAGCCTTAAAACGCAGGAAAGCACTATCTGTTTCTTTTTTGGTCAGTTTATATCCCAGATCTTTAAGACGCCGGGAAAAAGCATGCCTGCCTGAGTGCTTCCCAAGCACAATGAAACTTTCTGTAAAACCAACTTCTTCCGGCTTTATGATTTCGTAAGTCGAGCGTTTTTTGAGAACTCCATCTTGATGAATGCCAGCTTCGTGACTAAAAGCATTTTGCCCCACAATGGCTTTGTTGGGTTGGACAATCATGCCAGTTAGATGGCTCACAAGCCGACTGGTTTTATATAAAAGCGGGGTCTTAATAGAAGTGGCCTTGTGATAAAAATCGCTTCTTGTTTTGAGTGCCATAACTATTTCTTCCAACGAAGCATTTCCCGCTCTCTCGCCAAGACCGTTTATGGTGCACTCAACCTGTTTAGCGCCGTTTTTTATAGCTGCCAGGGAATTAGCCACGCCCAACCCCAGATCATTATGGCAATGTATGCTAATAATAGCCTTTTTTATATTGGGGACATTTTCTCTTATTTTTGCAATCAGGGCGCCAAATTCATGCGGCGTAGAATAGCCGACTGTATCCGGTATATTAACAGTCGTAGCCCCCGCCGCTATAACGGCTTCCAGGACCCTGAATAGAAAGCCCTCTTTAGTGCGAGCAGCATCTTCCGGAGAAAATTCAACATCATCACAATATTTCTTAGCCAATTTTACCGCTTTCCCGGCCAATTTAAGAATTTCGTCTTCCGGTTTTCTTAATTTATACTTCATGTGAATTTTTGAAGTTGCAAGAAAGACATGAATCCGTTTTCTATTCGCCCCTTTGATGGCCTTATAAGCAGTTTTAATGTCTTCTTCCTTCGCTCTCGCTAAAGCACAAATAACCGGTCTTTTTACCGCTTGTGAAACTGCACGCACAGACTCAAAATCGCCGGTAGAGGAAATTGGAAAACCGGCTTCGATAATATCAACCCCTAATTTATCAAGCTGTCTTGCAATTTCTACTTTTTCCTTTACGCCTAAACTGGCGCCCGGTGATTGTTCGCCATCTCTTAATGTGGTATCAAAAATAATTATCTTTTCCATCTCTTTTTCTTTTGGCTTCTACCTTACCTGCCCCGCCTCAGATAAGCAGGTTTCAATCATCAGTATTTTCTAAATTTTTTGTTTTTTCTCTTTTGCTGTGAGCTGATAACTGAAAACTGATTACTGACAACTGTCATCCTTTCTTAATCCAGGGCATCATCTTTCTTAATTTTGCACCTACTATTTCTACGGGATGATTTATATCCCTCTCTCTTAAGGCGTAGAAGGAGGGCCGCCCTGCCTGATTTTCACTTATCCATTCTTTGGCAAACCGTCCTGTTTGTATCTCATTCAAAATTTTTCTCATCTCGGCTCTGGTCTTGTTTGTAATAATCCTCTTTCCTCTGGTCAAATCACCATATTCTGCTGTATCGGAAACACGCTGACGCATACCGGTGATACCAACAGAATAAATCAAATCCACAATCAATTTTAACTCATGAAGGCACTCGAAGTAAGCCACCTCGGGTTGGTACCCGGCTTCTATTAGAGTTTCAAAACCAGCTTTCATCAACTCTGTTACCCCGCCGCATAACACAGCCTGTTCCCCAAATAGGTCAGTTTCGGTTTCTTCTTTAAAGGTGGTTTCAATTACACCAGCTCTTGTTCCACCAATGGCTTTGGCGTAAGCCAAGGCCATGTGCAAGGCCTTTCCACTATATTCTTGAAAAACAGCCACCAGACAAGGAACACCCTTGCCTTCTTCATACATTTCTCTCACCAAAGCACCCGGCCCTTTAGGAGCAACCATAAAAACATCTACATCTTTAGGAGGGATAATCTGGTTAAAATGTATATTAAACCCATGAGAAAAACAAAGGGCGTTACCTTTCTTTAGACATGGAGCTATGCTGCTCTCATAAACTTTCGCTTGCACGTCATCCTGGGTTAAAATTTGAATAATATCTCCCCTTCTGGCAGCTTCGTCCGCTGCTACCGGCTTAAAACCGTCTTTCTTAGCCTGCTTCCAGTTAGGGCTATCCTCAAGATCACTAACTATTACTTCCAGACCGCTGTCTCTTAAATTTAGTGACTGACCTCTGCCTTGAATGCCATAGCCAATAATAGCAATCTTCTTATTTTTTAATACCTTTAAATCTGCATTTTTATCATAATAAACCTTGGTCATTTTGCCCCCTTAATGAGCACATAACTTATAGAGGCGAAGCCGATATAAGTTATAAGTGCGAATTAACTTCCTCGAGATTCCAGAAATTGTCGAACCCTCTGGAATTTCTTCGAAATTCCGAGGACCCGGTCCCGGGAATCCTTCGGATTCCTCGGGGGAGAATTTCGGGAAATTCTTCGAGAGGAAGTATATTTTTTTTAATGAGTCCACCTAGGCAGACGAATTAACTACTTCTCCACAGCTATTCTGCCGGTTCTAACCATTTCTTTTATTTCATAAGCCGAAAGTGCCTTAAGTAATTTTTCCACTTGTTCTTCCGAGTTTGCTACTTCAACCGTAAGCTTGCAATTATCCTCGTTGATAATTTTAGCCTTATAATTTTTTAAAATTTTAACAATTTTATCTTTGCTTTTCCCGGTATCGATTTTAAAAAGCAGCAGCTCTCTATCAACATAACCTTTCTTGGTTAAATCAATTATTCTAATAACATCGATTAAACGATGCAATTGTTTAATTATTTGCTCCAGAATTTTATCATCACCCTCAACAACAATAGTCATTCTGGAAATAGTGGGGTTTTCTGTCTCACCAACGGCTAAACTATTAATATTAAAACCACGGGCTGAAAAAAGCCCGGATATACGCGCCAGAACCCCAAACTTGTTTTCAACTAATACCGAAATTATATGTTTCATCTCAACCTCGTTTTTTCTGTGGACTACCTGTGCCCGCCAGGGTATGGTCTATTGACTATGGACTATAATTACGCCATTCCGCCAATCATTCTATTTATAGCTTCGCCGGCCGGAACCATTGGGAAAACATTTTCTTCCGGTTCAATAATAAAATCTAAAAACACCGGCCCTTTAATTGAAATAGCCTTTTCAATAGCTGTTCTTACATCTTTTTTCTTAGTTACTCTGATGCCCGCAGCACCATAACCTTCCGCCAGTTTTACAAAATCGGGGTTTTCAAGATAAGTATGAGCATAGCGCCTATCATAAAAGAGCTCCTGCCATTGCCTTACCATGCCCAAATAGCCATTGTTTAATATAGCTACATTAACAGGCAATTTATTGACGACAGCTGTAGAAAGTTCCTGGATATTCATCTGAATACTGCCATCTCCAGCGATATCGAAAACTATTTTATCCGGACATCCAACCTGCGCACCGATAGCAGCCGGTAAACCATACCCCATAGTTCCTAAACCACCACTTGAAAGAAAACTGCGGGGTGCTGTATATTTATAAAATTGCGCAGCCCACATCTGATTTTGGCCGACTTCGGTGGAAATAATAGCCTTACCCTTAGTGGCCTCGTAAATCTGCTCAATAATAAATTGCGGTCTGAGTTTATTATCTTTTTTGTATGTGAGCGGATGTTTTCCCTTCCACATTTTAATTTGTTTCAGCCATGCTCCGGTATCTACTGGCTTGAGAAGCGGAATTAATTTTTTGAGAACTTCTTTTGCATCTCCCACGATTGGTATATCTACAGGAATGTTTTTGCTTATGGCCGCAGGGTCAATATCAATATGAATAATTTTTGCCTCCGGGGCAAAGGCATCTAATTTACCTGTTACCCGATCATCAAATCTTGCCCCCACGGCAATAATCAAATCCGATTCCATAATAGCATAATTGGCATAAGCTGTGCCGTGCATGCCTAACATCCCCAGAGAAAGCGGGCTTGTCTCCGGAAAACCGCCCAAACCAAGCAAAGTAGTAGTCACGGGAATATTAGTTATCTCGGCAAATTTCCTCAAATATTCTGAGGCCTCTGAAATAATCACTCCTCCGCCGGCATAAATTACAGGGCGCTTGCAAGAAGTAATAAGCTTGGCTGCCTTTTTAATTTGGCCCGGATGACCCTGGTAAGTGGGTTTATAGCTTCTGATATTTATTTCCCCGGAATATTTAAAATCTGTTTCTTGTAAACTGATATCCACCGGAAAATCTACTACAACAGGGCCTGGACGACCGGTAGAAGCAATATGAAAAGCCTCTTTTATAATCCGAGTTAAATCTTTTATAGCTTTGAGATTCAGAAAGGCTGCAAGCCCCTTGATAGAGTGGGCGACGCGAAAAATACTAC
>DAOVKU010000077.1 GCA_030631665.1 Candidatus Omnitrophota bacterium | reverse complement strand
TTTTACTTTTTTAATCAGCGTTTAGCGCTTTTTTCTGACTACGGCAAATAAACCAGCTAAGCCGCTTGTGAGTAAAAACAAAGTTGACGGTTCCGGAACTGGATTGGAATCCAAGTAAGCATTATCAAAATATACAGTACCGCTTCCACCATCGACAGTCTGGTTTATAAAAAAGGCAAGAGACGCGTGAGTTGCATCACTTGGTGCAGCACCGCTAATCTGAAGTAACGTCCAATCATTTGTACCGGTAATAATTGAAGATCCTCCAGCTGTACCGGCCCAAGCCCCACTGTTAAACCAGTCTATTTTTACAAAAACTTCCTCGTTAACAAGACTTTGGGTTTTTGCATAGATACTTCCATAGTAAGTGGTGTCCGGCGTCACAGAAACCAAGCCGTTATCATACATGTAATAATCATCTCCTGTTCCTGCCGTTGCGTTTGAGACAAATTTCACCGAGTTAGAACCACTTATTCCGGTTCCAGTATCTCCGTAAGTTCCATCGTGTTGAGCATTGCCCCATGGACCCCACCATGCACCCGGAGAGGCATCTTCAAAACCTGCATTACCAAGCAAATTGGCCTCTGCTGTAGTAGCTACACATGCTATTGTCAAACCTAATATCAAAGTTGCTAATAGTTTCATTTATTTCACCTCCTTTTTAGAATCTAATTATTTAAAGTTACCTCGAAATCATCAAAATAAACTTTGCCTTTTGAAGAATTATTAAAACCTTTAACGAATCCGAGTATGCGGACTTCTTCAACGCCTTCCGGAACTATGCCTGAAGCTTCTATTTTTGTCCATTTGGTCGGCTTATTAAGATGAGTGCTCTCTAGGTGGCCATGAACTAAAGGAACCTTTACTTCTCCCTGCACCTCCCAGAATTCAATCCGCAAAAAAGCTTCTGCGCCGCCTGATAAACCTTCTGAGGCAGGATTCATAATCCACACGCTCGCTTCAACCGCATTTCCCGGATTTACCGGAATTATCTGACCAAAACAAGCTGTTACTTCTCCGCATATTTCTCTACAGGCCGAGTTATTTCCATTATAGCTATAATCTGAGGTTATCTGTCCACTTCCAAGGCCTTCTATGGAATTCCAGTTATACCAATTGCTCTCACCATCTTCAAAACCAGCATTAACAAGCACATTAGTCTTTTCAAAAGAAGCAACATTAGTTAGTGATAGCAGGAATATTATTAAAATACTCAATGCGGATAATATTTTTGTCTTCACTTGTTTATCTCCTTTGTGTAAAAGATTTTATTTGAAATAAATTGTTTTACCTTTGAGATAAAAATATAACATCTTATGGTTCATTTGTCAAGAGAAAAATTTTGCTTTTTTGGAGGGTTTTTTTGCTTAATATTAGCTTTCTTTAGCTAATTCGTCTTCTATCTTTTTCTTCTCTTTTTCCAATTTTTCAAGTTTCTTAATAGCGGCTTTTACCTTCCCTGTCTTTTTTCCAATCTTTTCAAGGTCAGGTGCTACATCTATCTCTTCGATACCGCGGGGAATAAAGCTTTTATCACCCAGCGCCTCGAGAAGTTTTGAGGTTTCAGCACATCTCTTTTTAAGTATCGCAACCATGCCGCGCATTCTCCTATCGCCTTTAATAGCGCAGATAACTTCACTGATTTCCGCCCGCTGTCTTCTTATCTTGGCAATTATATATTCTTTATTCATAGCATCCATTTTCTACCTCCTTTAATAAGACCACAATTTACGGAATGAAATAAACGTAAATTGTTTGGTCGCATTAAATCCGCCGCAGCCTATCTTCTTTTGAGCTTCTTCTCTGGCGTAGGCGGATCAAATTACAACTTTAACTTTATGAATCTTTTTATCCTTAAAAGCTGGAATGATATTAGAGTTAAATTCTTTGCCGTCAACTCCAATCTTCTTAACTCCCACTCCTTCACCGCTTTTATTTTCTACCTCTATTATATATGTCGTTCCTCTAAACAAACGTTTAACTTTAAATTTTTTCCATTTTTTGGGTATGCAGGGGTCAACTAATAAGCCTTCCTTAACAGGTCTTATTCCCAGTATCCATTCCAGGCAAACTCTATTTAACCAGGTAGCTGAACCTGTATACCACGTATAGCCGCCTCTGCCATAATTCTCAGAGTCAGGCCCATCTACATTGCCGGGCGTAACAAAGGGCTCAACCTTGTAAAGGTCCGGCTGGTTACCTCTATCAACCGGAAACATCGATTTTAAAAGACTAAAAGCCCTTTGGTTATTCTTTAACTTACATTCAGCCATAACCGCCCAGCAGCCGGCGTGCATGTAAAGTCCGCCATTTTCGCGCATCCCAGGCGCATATCTTGTTAAATAACCTATTTTCTTATCAGGAACTGAATAAGCCGGGTTAAAAAGAACAGGGCCGTACTTACGATAGAGAAATTTTCTCATAGATGAAAGAATCTTTGGTAAGCGCTTATCAGGAACCACCTTATTTATTATAGCCCAAGTTTGGGCATTAAGAAAGATTTTTCCTTCTTTACACTTTGCCGAACCCAGAACCCCTCCGTCATCCCTGGTAGCGCGGATATACCAGTTGCCGTCCCAGGCATATTTGTTTATATTGGCCTTGAGAATCTCGGCTTTCAACTCATATCTCCGGCTAAGCTTTTTATCTTTAAGCCGGGCACAAACCACAGCCCACCGTTTAAGTATACCATATAAAAAGTGGGCCAGCCAGATAGATTCACCCTTCCAGTTTAAACCAACATTATTTAAGCCGTCGTTCCAGTCGCCGCCTCCGATTAAAGGAAGGCCTCTCCTGCTAAATTTTCTAAGGCGCGCCTCAATCGCTTGGTTGCAGTGCTCAAAAAGGGTTCCTGGTTTTCCATCAACATATTTAATTTTTTTCCTCAAAAATTTAAAATCATCGGTTTCGTCAAAATAACTTAAAGTTATAAAAACTAACCACAGCGGGCTGTCGGTAACTTTACTGCGTGCGCTTTCCTCGGTTATAGGATGCCACCACTGGCATACCGTTCCATTTTTAAATTGATGCTCGGCATTTTGAACAATCTGTTTTTGGGTAAATTTCGGATCTATGGGAAGGAAAATTTGTGAATCCTGTAATTGATCTCTGAAACCTATACCGGCACCGGGCTGAGAATAACCACATCTTCCCCATTGCCTGGCTGATATGGATTGATATTTAAGCCAGGTATTATTAAGGAAGTTAAAGCCTTCATCCGGCGTTTCAACGGTAGTAGTAGAAAGTAAATCCGACCACATCTTCTTAACATCACCAAGGGCTTTTCTGGCAGTGGTAACAGAGCTATACTTTTTTATCAGCCTCACTGCTGTCTTTTTATCCTTTACGGCACCGGTAATAAAAACAAGCGTTTTTTCCGCCTGCGGCAAAAGCGCAACCCTGCACATAAGAGAAGCAATAGAATTTCCCCACTTGCCGGTCTTTCCGGACAGCTTGCCTTTCTTTAGTGCCTGCGGCTCTCCTATTGTTTTATCCACGCCTATAAAAGCTTCTCTGTTGCTTTCAAAGGATGCCAGGTTAGAATTTACTCCATGAAAAGCCATATAATCCCAGCTTCTGTTCCAGTGCCCGCCATTCTTATCGGGAATTGTCCATAACCTGTTAGTGGCAAATAATGCCTTTAAATTTTTATCAAAAGATGTCTCTAAAAAAATCTTATGGAATTCACGCGGCAAACCCACTGCACCCAAACACCATTCCAGATAACTGAAGATAGACAAGTTTCTCTTCCTGCCAGATTCATTCTTTAGAGACAGGAGCCATATCTCTGCCGCTTCTCCTTTTGGGCAAAAATAAGTTATCCGGCTTCTGATGCCTTTATTTAAAGAAGAAATAGTTGAATAACCCGGCGCATGCCTTACTTCGTAAGCGGCAGGTTTCCTGCAAACCGGCTTATACGTTGCCGACCAAAAAGAATCATCGTCGTTGTCCCTGATGTAAATATATTTACCCATTTCATCAGTGATTAAATCCTGTTCCCACCAGGTTATGCGGTTTAGAGAAGCATGCTTAAGCCAGCTGTATCCGCTTCCATTCTGCGTTACAACAAATCCCCAATCTCCGTTTGAGACCACGTTTACCCAGGGCCTGGGTGTGAGGGGAGTAGTTATAACGTATTCCTTGCCATCATCTGTAAAATAACCGTATTTTGTCCTGTACTTAGCCAAAACTAAACACTCCTTTTTTATTCCAACCTTAATTCATCTATCAGAATTTTAATCTCTTTATCCGGTTCATTAGAATTAAATGTTAATAGCAAAGCTATTATACCATTGGTGTCAAATTTATTATTGCCGTAACCTGGCAGGTAATTTCTATTTTCTTTAAAAGTGCTATTTAAATCAAGTTCGACTTTCTGCCAGTTATCCTTTAAATATATAAAATAAGAATCCCACAATTCACCCTCTTTATCCTTTATCTGGATTTTAAGTTTACCTGCGGACGGCTGGCTGGCTTTAACCCAGAAGGTTAATTTTTCAAAACCAGACCAATTCTGTCGATGTAAAAAAGGGCGGGTAATTGAAAAAGAAAAATTCTCTCCTGTGGGCGCTGTCTTTATATCAATTTCTAAGGCCCTCTGCCCTTCTTTCCCCTCTTGCGAAAGGCTTACCTGAGCAGTTAAGGCATTAGAAATTATAAACTCTTCCGGATAAGTGCTTAGAAGTTGTGTTTTTTCATATTCAAAATTATCTATGACAGGATAAAAATTAACCTCCAGCTTTTTTTCAAAATCTTCCAATGTTTTATTTGCCTCTTCTAAATCACCTGTCATATCAAAAGGATTAAATTTCTCTGTGGCAAATATATACCAGGCGCTTGCCGCCACCGATATGGGTCCGGCTTCCATCATCCAGCCGCCGTAGGGTGGTGTGCCTTTATTTGAAGCATAAGGCAGGCCGGCTGCTTCTTTGTGTCTATCACTTTCTATAACGGCTTTTTTTAACTGCCCTAAAAAATAATCGGCTTCTTTTATTTGCCCTGCTAAATAAAAAGCCAGGACCATGTGAGCCGTACCTTCAAACCATACTGCGTCTTTATCAGGATAAGGGCTCTTTATATAAGGAGCGCCAAAATCAAAGCCCTCAATTTCTATCTGCTTTTTTTCATAATACTGTTTATTAAGCGCCTTGTCAATTGCAAAGGAAAGGGTAGGAGCAAATTCGGTTCCTAAGCTTAAAACAGCCCAGGAGGAAAGATCAGTGGCGTAATTGGGATTAAAACTGCCCATATTAAATCTTTTCTCCTTTTCATTCCATCCGCCTTTAAGCAACCAGTTTTTTGTCCTGGCAGCTGCCCGGCCATATTTTTTATCATGCGTCAGTATATGCAAATCTCTAAAAGCTGCAAAGCAGTCAAAATTATGCTCGCTGGATATCCATGCCATGGGCTCGCCATTACCAAAGAAACCGCCGGTTATCCCTCCTTCAACTGCTTCAATGGATATTAACCAATCCGCAATGGCCCTGGATAAATCCAGAAATTGTCTGTCATCTGTCTGATAAGTATAGTAATTAATAGCCATTAAAATCCAGGCATTTGGGCCTGCGGCACGGGTTTCGGTTTCCTTGCCATTTCTCTTATATACATCGGTAAACCCCATAAATTTACCAAAGCGCGCTTTTTGTTTTCTGCAAACGCCATCATAGAACTTAAGAATTTTTTTAGCCCGTTTATAATTTCCATAGAGAGTAAAAACAAAAATAGATAATGCCTCATCATAAGTAAAACAATCGTCGCCGCCTTCATAACTGGGAACCAGGCCGCTTGAAAAAAATAAAAGAAAGCGGTTTTTATCCTGCTGGCAACTAAACCACTTATAAACCCCTTTGGAAAATCCGGGCCGGACTTCTTCTGTCATTCTACTTGCAAGACTAGTGTTTGTGAAAAAAAATAAAAGAAAAATAAATATAAATATTTTTTTCATTGTCTTTAATTTTACCTTAAAATTTCAGAAAAATCAAAAGGCCCCTGAATAAATTTCAAGGGCCTTAAATTACGAATTTTCCCTGTGGTTAATGTGGTAATCAATTATTGCTAAAAGCAAAATCGTCTATGTAAATTATAGCTCCCATTTCGTTACTGGCGTCTTCGCCAAAGGCAAGTCCAGTATGGACTAAGCTTTTAAAATCAACATTATAAACGTCCTTGAGAGGAACTGTAATTCTCTGCCACTTTACAGTAAGCGGCTTTTTTACTTTGTATTGAAACTGCGGCATATAAGTTATGCTGCGGGCATCTCTGAAGTTGACCAGCAGTTTCTCGCCCCCCAACTCTGTCTTAGCCCAGAAAACAAGATACTTATAGCCGCTAACGTCCAGGGGTTCAACTTTAATAGGAACGACGCTTGCATCAAGAATGGGGCCCAAATCAAGTCCGAAGCTTGCCCAACCAACATCGCTGTCCGGGCTATTCCCATTAACCAGCCTGAATGACTGTTTTCCGCTGACTACATTTTCTTTTTTGTAATTTTTTACTTCAGGTGTGTAATACCAACTATAGGGTTCTTCGGTGTTAGACCAATTCGGACTTCCCGCTCCATAAACACCAACCTGGCCGCCAAGACAATTAGGATGTTTTTCAAAATCGGTGATAATCAAATCTTCTTCTGCAAAACCTATTGTCCCTACACTCCACACCAAAACCAAAAACATAAACAGTGCTAACATCTTTTTCATCTTCATCACCTCTTTTTTATTAGGCTTCACTGGACAAATTTCCTTTTACATGGCCCGATGGATTCGCGTTTTATCAATTCGGGAACAAAAGTAATGGTTTTTTTCTCCAGTTTTTCCTTGTTTATTATTTCTAACAGCATATGTGCAGCTTCCTTGCCTATGTCCGCCAGAGGTAGCCTCATGGATGAAAGCGTTGGTGAAGCCACAGGCACAA
>DAOVKU010000011.1 GCA_030631665.1 Candidatus Omnitrophota bacterium | reverse complement strand
TATACATATAATAATAACGCCAACACTGCTGGATGAATTTAGAATGCAGATCCTTCCAGTGACCATATCTGGTACCATAATCGTCAAAAGTAAAAAATGGGTCATTCCAGGAAGCACCGAAATCATGAGGAGTCTGATGCAGGGGGTCGAAATACATAATGGCGTCAGCTACTACTTTCAGAGTTTCTTTTTCTATTCTTGGCCAAAATTTAGCATAGATAATAGAATTGTAATGGCGCACATCAAAAGTCCCCGCCCAAAGATAAGTCCTGCATTCCATGACGAAAAATTTATTGTCCTCGGGATGTAAATCCTTAAATTCCTTCCCTCCGTGACCGGATTTTATACCCGCCTCCCAGAAACTGCCGCCAAACTGAGTATAATATAACTCGTTGAAAGCCGCCATCTTAAGCCAATCAGGATACTGAGGATTATCTAAAACAGGTGCCATCCAAGTTTCTATTTCCTTATCCCACTTAGAATAATTTTTTAAACTCTCGCTGGCAATGTCAAAAGAATTATCTGAATCAGTTCCGAAATACTGCGTGTATTTTTTCCACCACTCAGTCTTAAATTTAACTACCGGATAATCCCAGGACAAAACGATAGGTATAATTTTGGTCTGTCCCGGTTTTAAAGAAACTTTAACGCAAATGGCAGCTGCGGAATTGGAATTATCCAAACCGCCGTTACTTAATAAACCATCGCTTTTAAAATCATTCCATATATCAGAGCCATCTCCGTTTTTATTCCAGCTGGTTACATAAGAAATAACAACGTCCTTGTCCTTTTTGGTGGCCACGCACCATTCGCTATTTTGGGTCTCAACTGTATTATCGGCAGCCGTGGCCTTTAAAACCACGCCTACAATATCATCTTTTTCTTTTAAAGTATTTTTAAAACCTTTGCGAGTTTGTTTCATGAAAGGCGGCTGAGGCCAGGTCAACATAACAGCTATATCTATTTTTTTATTAGTCGGATTATGTAATCTCCATTGCCAAATAGCTGTGGGATAAGAAGTTTCTTTATAATTATGAGCAATAATGGGTGAGAAAAATTCACTTGAGATATTAGTGTTAAAATTATAATAAGTTGTCCAGCCCTTGGGATGAAGAGCAAAATATTTTGCCTCTCCCGCTTCTAACTTATCCCATGCGGGCTTCATAACTTTATTAGTAGAGAGGGTCTTTGCTTTTACAGAATCATTTTCTGTCTTTTCATAAATATGAAAAGCAGCTTCAGGCAGCCAGAGAGGGTCATATTCTGTTACCTCTAAAGCCCAGGGCCCAAAAGCCCCGCTTAAAGAATACATAAAATTTCCTGCCCCAAAACCACCCAAAGCCACACCTCTATCAGGAGAGCTCGAAGCGCAATCTGCGGGTATGTCTCCGAGTATTCTCTGCCAGGCACAAGAAGGTATGCTAAAAAAATCTCTTTTTTTTGCCAGCGCCGAAGCTTCTTTCGAAGGAGAGCTTTCGTTTTTAAAAATATCAACGGCTTTAAGGCAATATCTATATTCCTTATTTTTAGCAATCAAATTATCAATGTATTTGGTATTAATTATAGGAAATTTGTTGAGTTTTTTAAATTCTTTTGACTTAGCTTCTTTTCTGTAAATATCATAACCTAAAAGGTCTCTTTCTTTATTCTGCTTCCAGAAAAGAGCTATTTCATCATCAAGCCCAAAAGCTGATAGACCGCACGGAGAAGCGGGGGCCACATTGTCATTCTCAACAGGACTGACTGAAATAGCTGAAAATTTAGCGCTATCTGTTTTAGCCGAAGTCTTGATATTTAGCTGTCCGTCTTCTACCAAAATCGGAAATTCAAAATCTAAAGCGGCATTGCGGCCCACTTCTTTGAAAATATCCAAATCAGAAATAATCTTTCTATCTTCAACATAAATGCTGAAAATTCTTTTTCCGGCTTCATCGTGAAAGGTTTCTGTAAAATGTAACTTAACCTTATAAGTGCCGTTGGGAATATCGATATTATAGCCGTTAGTTCCCCAGCGCTCCGACTGGTATAAAATTGCATCTTCAGTGTCAGAAATAGAATCTCCTGTCTTGGCCGATTTACCTCCCAGATAACCAGCACCATATCTTTTTTTATATCTACGATCGGCCTCGTAAATATTGCCTTCTTTGTCTTTATATTCTTGGCCGCCGCAATTAATCCTTCTATAAGGTGTGGGAATAAAAGGTTTTACTTCAGTTAATTTCTTGCTAAGGCCGGCTCCATCAAAATAAACACGCCCGCTATGCTCTGCGCCCGGATTCCAGATAAAAAGCCCTATTTTCACCTTAGCCGTGCCGGCAGGAGCAACATCAGAAACTTCCAATTTGGTCCAATCAAATGCGCCGTTTAAGTGCTTGCTTTCCTTTGTTTTGATAGGCTCCCAGCCTTCTGGCGGCCAAAATTCCAACTTAATAAAAGCATCGCAGTTAGTTAAAGGGTCACTTTCCGGACTCATTGCCCAGGCATTAATAGTAACTTCTTCGTCCGCCTCACATTCTAAATCCTGTAAAAATCCAAGAACAACATAGTCGTCGCCATCGGCTATCATCTCTATGGAGCGTTCGCCTTCGTAACTAAAATCCTTTACGCCATACGTTCCGGTGCCGGCCTCGCCCCACCAAGACCAAGGAGCTTCGGTAACGCTTTCAAAATCACTGTTCTCAAGTTCATTGGCAGCTACCGAGCCGCATAAACACATAGCACTTAAAATAAAGGATAATCCAATAAATAAAAAATTATTCAGCTTCATTTTATCTCCTAGTGAATATAGGCTTTTAACCATTTTTTTTGTAACATATAATAAACTTTGCGAGGGTGTACTATATCTGCTTTATCATTGTTTTTCTCAACCGACATTACACCATACCACTCGACTCCATCCTGAGTATTATGCACAGAGAGCTCACCGGCCTTCCACCATTCATCGGAATAAGCCATAATAGTTCCTCCGCAGCAAATTTTAGAATTAGCCGCTATTTCATCCCACAACCGCTCAGCTACATGTGACTGCATTGAAAATAGTGTCAGGGTATGAGGATCTTCGGTAAGATTCTCATCATTTCTTTTTAAGTAATCCCAAGCAGGGCAACCGTATTCGGATATCCAAAGCGGTTTATGGCTCAACTTTTTATATTCTGAAAATAAATCACCAAAAGTGTCGCCCCGGTAAACATTAGCACCCCATAAATCTAAAAAATTCATCGAATTATCGTCTGCGTTCTTGGAAGCATCGCCTATATTATCTATGGCGCCATTGGGCGTGGTTACCGGATGATAATTCTCGCCTTCTATTTTGTAAGCCGCCTTCGCCATTTCATTTACCATTTTATACCAAAAAGAAATATCTTTTTTATACCAGGCATTCTGTTCGTTGCCTATAGCCCACATAAGCACTGCAGGGTGATCTTTAAATTTCCTGACATAATCTTCAAATTCTTCAGTGATTCTCTGCCTGTGGGAAGGATTAGAGTAATCCAAAAGATAGGGGTTTATCCAAAAACCCATAATAACATAAATAGGATCCTGCCCATTATTATAAGCTGCATCCAAAAAATCCTTACTGGTGACCTTTGCCCATGTGCGGATAGCGTTGCAATGCATATCTCTTAATAATTTAAAATCGCGATTATAAATATTTGGGTCGGAAAAAATATTATATTCTCCTACGCCGCAGCCAATAGGTGTTGGTTGATAAGCTACCCCTTTAATAAAAAAAGGCTTGCCTTCCACTAAAAGCTCTCTTCCTTTTACCTGCACCGGGCCTTTGCTTGGAGGTTTTTCAACGAGCAGAGCTTCTTCCTTGGGATTTAGTTTAATCTCCCAGATAGAATAACCCCATTGCGTAGTTCTTTTAGTACAATATATACGGACAAACTTGGTCTTAGCGGGCTCAAGCTCAACAATAATTTCTTCTGCCTTTTTGCCGTTGGTAATATTGGCAACTGTTTTCCAGCTCTGCCCATCATTAGAAATCTGTACTTCATAGTCTAAAGCTGAAGCTGTTTCCCAGATTATCTTTAAGCTGCTGATAAGTTTTTCTTCTTCTAATTCTATTACCAGCCAGGATGGGTCTACGCCGTGAGCTGACTCCCAGCGTGTAGAAAGATTACTGTCAAGCGCTGCCTCCGGGCCCAATGTATCGGGGTAGTCAGAGGAAGCCGTTACTTTAGCAATACCTTTTTCTTTTAAAGGTGCTAAATTTAATATTTCAGGTTCTTCTTGAGAATATTTAGCATCTAAATCGTATGGCTTTGCCCATTTCTCCTGCAAGGCATAATAAACTTTACGGGGTATAACTTTATCTATGCCGCTTTCCGTCTTCTCTACGGCAACCACACCCCACCATTCTTCATCTGAAAAATCATCCGGATGAATCTTTCCCCAGGCCGCTGTCTCATAACCACCAAAGTCATGACTATCCGGATTATCCGACTTGCACCATTCATCAGAATAAGCCATCAAAGTAGCGCCGATACAAACGCCCGAAGCGGCGATTTCATCCCAGTTATTTCCTACCCAATCTGCCTGTTCATCCTGGTGTTCTCTTTTATTAGCATGATCCCAGGCATCAATGCCATATTCCGAAAGCCAGAGAGGTTTTTTGCTCTTTCGGGCATACTGGCCGAAAAAATTACCCATGGGAGAATTTTTAAACGAATATCCTATATAAACATTTGCGCCCCAGATATCTATGTATTTCAAGGATTTATCATCAACTCTTTTCGATTTATCGCCAATATTGAAAATATGGCCATTGACAATGGCCACAGGATGATAATTCTTACCTTCAATATCACGAGACTCTCTGGCCATTTCGTTGGCTAAACCATACCAATCTTTAATATCCTTTCCCTTATAATGATAGTTGTCTTCATTGCCTATAGCCCAGAACAAAATAGCCGGATGGTCTTTATAAGCAGAAACATATTTTTTAAATTGATTAATAATTCTTATCCTATTTTGTGGTTCGGACAGTTCTGTAGTATCGGCATAGGGTTTAAATCCGGCAATGACTTTTATGCCGTATTTATGAGCATAATCCAAGAGAGTTTTATTAACACTGCCCCAGGTTCGAATGGTATTACAATGCATCTTTCTTAATAGAGAGAAATCCCGCTCTAAAATTTTGGGGTCACTCGGTATCTTATACCATTCTCCAATTGGGGTGGGTTGATAGCCAACGCCTTTTATAAGATAAGGCTCATGCCGGCCATCATTGTCGAAATCTACTAATAATTTTCTGCCTTCGACTTTTACCGTGGGACTCTTTCTTTCTGTAGGAGGAGAAGACACTACTTCAGATGCCGATTGCTCACACCCAAGAAAAATGAAAAATATGGATACTAATGCAAATTTTATTAAATTTCTCATTTTGTTATGTTCTTCTTCTTGGTTTAAAAGTTTAGCATAATCCAAAAAAATATCAAGAGCTTTTAACTAAAGGCGAATGTCTTTTCTTTTACAAATAAAACCAAACAGGCCAACTATTCCGGAGCCAATCAATATAATACTACTTGGCTCGGGAATAGGAGCAAATAAATCATAATAAATCTGGCGGGGAACCATTATGTCCGGCTCGGCGCCATTATCCATCACAGACATAATGCCCCACCACTCTTCATTAGAGTAACCATCTGGTTGACGTTCACCCCAACCCGCAGATCCTCTATAAGTATGCTCAAAAAGTTCACCATAAGGGTCTTTCCACCATTCATCAGAATAAGCCATGATAGTGCCACCTATGCAAACATCATTTGCTTGCACAATATCCAGCCAACAACTTCTGCCCCATTCTGCCTGGGCTTGCTGGTCTTCATATCCATCTTCGGGATTACTTGGATTATTGGTATGCCAGGCATCCACACCATACTCGGATATCCACATAGGTTTATTGCTCAATGTGGCATAGTCATCAAAGCCATCCTCAAAAGACCTGCCGGGATAAAAATTCGTGCCCCAGATATCAATATAATCTAAAGACTCATCATCTGCTTGCTTAGTTGCATCGCCAATATTATACAAAGCACCATTAATTATAGCTACAGGATGATAGTCATCTCCTTCTTCCTGATAGGCAATTTCACCTAATTCATTAGCCAGGGAATACCAGGCGCTATTGTTTCCATTTTGATAGTTATTTTCATTGCCCAATGCCCAAAGAAACAGAGCTGGGTGATCTTTTAAATCTGAAACATAATTTCTAAAAGTATTTGATAATTCGTTTCTTACGGCGGGGTCATAAAGATTTAGGTTGGAACGCACCCGAAAACCGGCGCAGACTTTTATGTCATATTGCTGGGCATAGTCTAATAAAGTCCTATTGACATTATCCCATGTACGTATTGTATTACAACCCATTGCTTTAAGAAGAGGAAAATCTCGTTCATATGTCCTTGTATCTGCCATGTCCCAGTGCATAAATTCACCAATAGGAACCGGCGAATAACCGACTCCTTGTATAAGATACGGCTGACCATTAACATAAAGACTGCGGCCTGCAATTCTTACCGACCCGGTGCTCTGGGATTTAGCTAAAACTTCGTTGCAGCTAACTAATAATAAAAACATTAAAATTATAGTTATTAACTTAAATTTCGCCATAAGAACATGTTTTCATTTTTAAAATTCTTAAAAAGAGGGGCTCCGAAAAATATAAGGTTTGTTTTTCCGGAGCCTATCTTACTGGTTTTAATGTCTTCTTCTAAATGCCCCAAGCAAACCCATAATGCCTGTTCCAAGAAGAATAAAGGTGTTTGGTTCAGGAACCGGAGTAACATCAGCATAAACATCATCAAAATAGACTTTACCGCTACCATCTCCCCTGGGAAGTTCAATAGTAAATTCTGCATACGTAGCATCCAAAGGAGCTGTTGCTGACATAGAAAGTAAACCCCATGTTGTTTGCTCAGAAATGATGTGAGTAGTGCTAGTAAACTTTTCTCCTGTAGGTGCCCAATTGGTAGGGTGTGCGTGGAATTGCATACTCAAATAGGCATCTCCACTATATCCAGCATCTGTCTTAACATGGGCACTGAAATAATATAGTACATCGGAGAAGATTGCAATTCTCGGATCTGTATGTATATTAGCACTATCGCCGCCATCCCAACTTCTTTCTCTGTATACTGACTGCCCCTTGTCTGTGCTAGCAATACCATAATTTGCATCCATGCTATACCATCCCCAGCTTGTTGGCGTGTTTCCTGGGCCCATATTACCAGTTGGTAGCTCAAAATCTGCATTGGATAATATATTTGCGCTAGCAACCACCGGTAGACTAGCAAGAGCTGCAATTGTTAATACTAAAGCTGTTAAATACAATTTCTTTTTCATTTTTTCTCACGTCCTTAACTAGGCGAATATTAACGCCATCTTAGTCTGTAACATTTGTAACACCATGTTTATTAGAAGCATAGCAACCGACATAACTACCTAAACAAGTTTTATTAAACCATACTTCTGTATCACACTTGGAAGAAAACCTAAAAACAGAAGGCAGAAATTCTGTTATTGAAAAAGCTATCGGGGGGTAAGCTTCCAGAATATCTGCCTTCTAAACATGCTTACCAAAGTTGTCTATCTCTTTCTGCGAACAAAACCAAGCAAGCCCACCAAGCCAGTGCCTAACATAAGGATACTGCCTGGTTCAGGAATGACACCAAAATGCAAATCATCGGTAAACATTGCACTTTCTGATGAATATGCTTGATTTGAAAGAATCACTCCAACAACGGCTACCTTTGCTGTACCTGTAGGTGGTGTCGGCGTAGTAAAAGCAATGGAATGCCATTGGTCTATGGCATACGAGTTGTTAAATTCAGGAGATGTATCAATTCGTATGAGGTTGCCTAATGCATTCATCCATTTCACTTCGAACATAGCGGTAGCATTGGGTTGTAGTGGATATGCTGAATTTCTCATGAAATATCCGCTCATGTTGTAAGGGACAGTCCAATCAAGCCCTGTGAATTCTTCTACATAGTAAGCATAATCACCGCCGCCAGCGCCCCACATTACGGTTTTTGCCGATTTGGAACCACTTCGTGCAACGTTGGGGTCGTAAAATGCATCACCATTACTACCACCACTCCATGTCCATGGGCCATCTCTTAACACGATAGCAGAACCACCGTTTTCAAAGCCCGGATCAGCTAACAAATTGCTGGCTTGAGCTTGCACCTGAAAACCCAAAAGACCTGCTCCCAAAATTAACAATGCAATAATAAGTTTTTTCATTCTTTTTTCACCTCCTTTTTCTTAACTTTTTAGGGAAATCGCTTTCCTTAATACGTCCTAAAAAGGGCTTTAAAAAGCCCTTTATATTTAGGAAAACGTTTACCTTAACTAAGATAAAATAATACCCCATAGTAGGGATATTGTCAAGAGGAAAATTATGTCAAAATACAGTAATTTTTTGTTTATTCTTGTGGGCTTTGCAGCATCTTGTTAATCTCAGGCACTATCTTATTGGTAAATTCTTTGGCGCTTATGTCTCCGCTATAAAGTAAATCCATCTGGGGATAGATATATAAGTCTTGTATCTCCCGCCACTTTGGGCTGAATGGGTCATAAATGACATATTTTACGGCTTCATTTAACATTCCCTTGTTTAGGGGCGGCTCCTTGCTGCCTGCCCAGTATGGGCCTTCAGCAATTTTTCTATTGGCTGGTTGGGCAAGTCCTGTCTTGGCTAACATTATCTGGCCTTTGGCAGCTGCCAGGGCCTTCACTACCTCCCAGGCCTCCTTTGGATGTTTAGTATATTTTAAAATAGTATATCCGGAACCACCTGTCCCAAAACCACGTTTGCCGCCGGGCCCTTTGGGAAACATCACAATATCCCAGTCAAAATCCTTAATCTTTCGTAAAGCGGGCGTTTCCCAGATGCCAGAGCCATACATAGCCAAGCGCCCGGTCATAAACATCTGATTAGAGCCCATGCCCATATTACTCATGGCGGTGGGGGTTGGGGATACCTTATATTTATGGAATAAATCCTGAAACATCTGTAAGCCCTCAACAGCTTTTGGCTGATCAAGTAAACACCTGGTGGGTTTTTTGACGTTGTTTACCACCTTTCCACCGTTAAAATAGACAAAGTTCTGCCAGGACCAGGCATAAAAACCGTATTGGACAGCTCTGCCTTTTTCGTCCGTCTTAGTTAATTTCTGAGCTTTATCTAATAAGTCATTCCAATTCCAATCATCCGTTGGATAGGAGATGCCGGTGCGGTCAAAAAGATTTTTATTATAATACACACAGGCAAAAGGCGCGGTATCACGCGGAATAGCATAAATACCGCCATTAACTCTGAACCTATCCACGACTTCCGGGAAAAAGTCATCTAAATTAAATTGCAGATCATCTTTTATGAAAGGTTTTAAATCAAGAAAGACATTTTTATAAGAAAAAGTAACAAAGATATTAACTTCCATAAAGGCTACATCAGGCGGAGCTCCACCAGCGATGCGTGTGAGAAGTTTATTAGTATAATCACTTCCCGAGGTATGCTCCAACTTAACATAAATGTCAGGATGATTTTTCTGCCAGGCATTAATTGTATCAGTAATTATTTTAACTTCTTCGGGACCGCCCCAGTAGGCAACTTTGATTAAAGTTTTGCCTTCGGGAACTTCTTCCTTTTTCGCACAACTTAAACTAGAAAAAGAAAATATAACAGCAAACAATAAAATAAACGCCTTTGTTATAAATTTCATCTCTTTCTGCCTCCCTTTTTAATCCTCATACAGGCGGATATTATCCGCTGAAAAACAAATTAACATATTAAAAAATCATAGTCAAGGCTAAAGAATTTTTTCTATTTCAGGAAGAGCCAACTTTATAAAATCAATTACTCTTTGCATGGCTTGTTCTTCGGCCTCACCTTCAGGCACAATGGTTGAAACCCGGATTAAAGTCCCGCCCACCTTTTTTCTTTTCATCTGTTCCCTCATAAAAAACAGCTGCTGCTTGTAGTAATTTGAAGTCATTTTTTTCCCGGCTGTGTACCAATAACAAACAAGCTGTTTGTAAGCGGGCATTTTAAAAAATAACTTATTGACATCCAGCTGCCTGTTATCTAAATCAAGAACTTCTATTCTTTTATCTAAAAGGTCAACATCCCCGCCCCCTAAATAACAATATTCGGGCGGATGGAAGCTCTGGCGGTCCTGCTCGCTATAAACTATCAAAAGCCAAACAGGTGTTTGCTTTCCCTTTGAATACTCTTTGCAAATAATGCTGTCTGTGTTTAAAATATCATAAACTCTTTGCTCAAGAGATATATCTTTACTGTGATAACCGTCCAGTGAAGCCGGAAATTCCAAAATCCTGCTTAACTGCGTTGGCAACTTCTTAAACTTGCGTATATCCTGTATAAAAAAAGCTGCCACGCAGAGTAAAATCAATAAAATTATATAAGTTAAGTTTTTCTTGACCATGACAAAATCTTTCCCACCAACATTAAACCTACCAACGCTACGCCAAATACAATCATTCCTGAAAAATCATGAAATTTTCCCGTGGCTACTTCCGCCCCGTAGACATAAGCCACCAGCAATAACAATACAATTCTAATCACATTAGCCGCGATGGCTATGGGAATAGCGCTCAAAAATAAAATAACTTTCTTTACCCTTGTCAAATCTACCAGATAAGCGTAAAGCGCGCCCAAGGCCAGAAGTGAAATTAAACTTCTTAGCCCGCTGCATGGATCGCCGACGGTTAAAGCGGTATTGGGCAGCTGAACTACGCTTCCCATTCTTAAAGCCGGGATGCCAAAGATATTAATTATCCCTGTGGCAAATTGAGCAGCTATAATTTTTAATTTAAAACTTATGGTTATAATCAGCACCTTGGGCAAAGGCACCATAAAGGCCAGAAACAAAAGGGGGAAAGCATTTTTTTTCGTTACCTCATTCCCCCATAAGGCTAAAAATAGCCCAAATAAGACTACAATTAAAGAAAAACCGCAGACAAAATTTAGCCCCCACCGCAAGGCTACTAAATGAATAAGAAGCCCAAAGCCAATCAGGAAAATACCAGCGGTATTGCTTGAAGAGGGAATGCTTTGAAGTTCCTTTTTTCTTCTATAAATTAAAAATAAAGCAACTAACGGAACCAGAAAACCGTGAGAATAATAGGTATCGGCTGCCGTATACCTGATTTTCATCCACTGGAAAGTCGGCCAGAAAATAAAAGCCACCAATACGGCAACCAGAGCAACTTTAATTATGGAGCTAATTTTTAGATTCATCTTCCTTCTTTTCTTTTATTTTGTTAATTTGCTCTTGTGCCATTTTGGCTAAATCCGAATCCGGAAAATCGCTGATAAGCACCTCAAGACTCTTAATTGATTCCTCTACCTTACCCAATTTATAGCAGATAAGGCTTTTCGAAAGAAGGGCCTTGGCCTTTATGGCGGAATCAGGATATTTCTCGATAAGCCCGTCAAGGTATACTAAAACTTCATCTTTTTTATTCTTCTCGACGTAAACCGTTATAACAAAATCAAACATAGCCAGGGCCCCCATTGTATTCGGGCTTTGTTCTATTATGGCTTTGTATTTTGAAAGTGCTTTATTGTAGGCCTCATTTTCTTTCTCGGCCTCCCCCGTTCTTTTGTAATGGCGCATTATATGAAGCGGGATTTGGAGAGCGCTGTAAGTTTGGGGGTATTCATCTTCTACTATCTTAAAATGTTTAAGCGCCTCATCCCACCTATCTTCTCCTTCATAAATTAACCCTATGGTAAATTCGGCATTGGAACAAATATCAGGCATTTTAGAAAAATTCTCTTTTACTTTTTCCAATTCAGCCCTGGCCTGGGAATATTGTTCCTGAAGAACATACAGGCGGCTTATATTAAAATATACCTTTGGCGTATTACGCCACCTGGGAAATCTTCCGATAACTTCACGATAATCTATAATAACTTTCTGAAAATCGCTTGCCTTGGCCTGTTCCAAATTTTTTAGCAGCTGATTATATTTTTTAGTGGCTTTCCAGTAAAGTTTCTCAGCACTATATTCACCACCCGAACATCCGGCCGAAAATAAAAAAAGAAATATACAAATAAATAATAATCTGTGCTTTTTCATCTGTCCTTTTGTTGTCTGACTTCTGTCTTCTGTTATCTGTTATCCGCTTTCTGTATCTTTCTTAACCAAAAACAGATTTGTAATACAAGCAATCACTAGCAAATCCGTGATAAAAGTTATAGCAATGCCCAGGCCTAATATAAATAAGGTTATATCCGGAAAGGTTTTGACCATTATAAACGGCAATTTCTGTTTTAAAAAAGCCATCATTAAATCAAGCAGGCGGGGGCTAACGATTAAAATAAAAGTGGGCACAAACATTCCCCTGCAAAGGCTAAAGGTCCTTTTTAAAGCACCAATAAATGAACGCCTCTCTATTATAATCGAAGGAATGCCATAAGCCAACAAACTCTCAAAGGCAATTGCAACAAAAAAACTGATAAAGAAAAATGCCTGCAAGCTAAAAAATTTCCCCCTGGGCAGGAAATAAAATTTCATTATAAGATACCGCGGTATCCTAAATGACGCCAGGCTTAAAAGAAATATTAAAAGAGCGAATAAAAATAAAGAAGGGTATCTCCTCAAGGCGCGATTTAAACTTCCTATTATGCTGGGACAAGGCCTTCCTTCGTGTACCTGATTAATCATACTAACAGTTACACCAAGCATGCAAACGCCTACTGTCAGCCAGACAAAAATCTGTCCATAATAAAAGAGGGTTGGCAGAAGGGCAAAATTGACCGGGTAGTGCAGATAAACCTCGCCAAAAAATTTCTTTATGGGCGGGCCCAGAACAGCTGCTAAAGGCGGCCGGGGAGCATAATAAAAAGTACTTAGAAAAAAAACTTCAGCTAAGACAGTGATAAAAAAAGGAAAGAGAATCCGCGGGTGTTCGCAAAGGGTCTTAAAGGTCAACTTCCACGTTGATTTTACAATCTCTAAAACTTTTAGCGTTCCCACAGATTTCTTTCCTTAAAAGGCCTCGTGTTCAAAAAGATTTTTCTTCCTTAAGTATAGAAATCTTTTCCTGTAATTCCTCTAATTTATCTTCTTCGTCTTTTAAAAAAGAAAGCCCTATTCCGTATGAATCTTTCTCTTCCTCCGAGTTCACCCAGGCAACTTTGGCAGCCAGTTTTATAGAACTATCTATAAGAGGTGAATCAAGCTGGATTTGAACAAAAGTAGCAGGAGTTAAATGTTTATTAGACTCCCCTAAAGAGGCTTCTTCTTTTAAAGTACAAGAATAATTAAAAATCCATGCAAGGCAATTTGTACAACTTTCGCAACTCCATGATTTAGGCCATTTTAGGCAAACTCCACCTTCACAAAGATTGCAGGTGGCAGAAATAATCTCATGAGAAATTTCTTTTTTCTTGTGCCTATCTAAAATCTTGCATTTTACAGGAATTTCTATACTCAAACGACTATATTTTCTTCTTTGTGCCAATGTAAACTCCTTGATTCTTTTGACTTAAATATACCACATTATTCCAAGAAGTCAAGGGACTATTTTGCTTTTTTGCTATATTTTTTTGTCTTTTTGGGTGTTTCTCTTTTAAAAATGCGATTTCTGTATTCGAGCGGCGAAATTTTGAGATTTCTCTTAAATACCTTGCTGAAATAATTCGGGTCCTGATATCCTACAGCGTAAGCAATCTGGTTAACATTCAGTCTAAGATTCCTGAGAAGTTTCGTCGCCGCCTCCAACCTAACCTTGGTCAGGTAATCAATAAAGGTCATTTTTAATTCCCGCTTGAAAAGGTGACTAAAGTAATAGTGGCTCAGGTAAACTTTACCGGCAACAGCTTCTAATGAAATATCTCTCTGGTGGTAGTTTTCCTTGATAAAGGCGAGAGCTTTGTGGAGGGCTTCCTGGGTGCGAGTGGCCTGTTTGTCTGTTTCAGAAAAGACTAAAAAATCATATTCCTGTTTAAAGATGTAATTGAGCAAATTAAACAACATCTCAGACCAACTCTCAAGTTCTTTCTTTTCTACGGAGGGCAATTGTTTCCAGACTTTAGTTAATTTCTCATCCGGCTTCTTTTTAGTTAAAGTGGCGGGAACTGCGGGAGAAGATTTATCTCTGGCGGGATTTGTTAATGCTATGCCGATAACCTCATCATTGGTGATAATCGGCACAGCCACCTCAAGCGCCGAAGCACAATCAAAGACCTTCGGTTTTTTATTATTTTTTACAATCTGACAAGCTTGATGGATAGGTTTTAAAAATGTTTCTTTTTTATTAATTTGTACGAGAGTCTTAAATAAAGGGCTGTACTGATTGGGCGGTAATATGGGATTGTTTTTTACATCAAGATAACTTATTTCTAATTTAGTAAGTTCCTTGAAATTTTTCTCAAAGTTTTTGAGGATGTCGACCTTCGATAATCCTTTTATAGCGATCGCTTGCGCCATTAACTTTTTTATTCTCCTAAAGATAAATAGTCTTTTTTTGCTTTTAAGACGTGTCTAATTTGCTAAGTTACCACAAGAAAAGGTATTTGTCAAGAGAAGAAAAGATATTAAATTAAAAGATATTTTAGAGAATGTCCATACAACCAATTCAATGGCGGAATGTTAGGAAGCCGGAGATCTTCAGCCAGCGGTAGGTAATCATGCCAACAAGGCTACAGCTTTGTTACTAAAAGCCAAGCACCTTCTCAAGGTTTCGTTGCACTCTCTTGAAATTCTGCTTGAAAGAGTTCCTAATTTGCGAACTATTACACTGTTCTTTATTGTCCGAATAATTCCCGTAACCAAAAAGGGGGGGATAGCAGACCTGCATCTTTCCATGAACCTATCTTGGTATTGCCAAACTACCTCTTACAAAACAATAATTTCTATTATAGCAGAACTTGACAGCACAAGCGAATTGCCATCCCAATTTGTGGTTAGTAAATATAAGCCGTCTTCATCTATTAAATCTACAGTAACTTTAAGCTTATATTTAGTAAAAGGGAAGGATGGGTTAAGTTGTCCGGGCCAGGGATAATCATTATGAGGCACATACCCGCCGCTATCATCTTTTCCATTCCAGGTAAAAGTAAAATCACTATAATGACAACCGGGGCACCAATAAGGATCCGTTCCTTCAAGAGAAACTATTTGATTAGTAGCTATTTTTCTTACAACTTTGCCGCTTTCATCATATATCCAGGCATTCAGCCTCACTTTCCGGCAAAAACCATACATTGTAAAACCAATATCTATTTGATGAGGATTAGCTCCATATTCCGGAGCATCAACTAAAGGCGGATTAGAGCTGGAACCGGAATGCCAAAAGCGATAAAATTTAACCGGCTTTTGAAATTCGATAATTTCTTCCTTGCTAAAATTATCCGGGTCCTGGGCATATTCGGCAGCCGGGTTTTTGATTTTGATATAAAGCGATTGAGCATTATAAGGAATTTTGGTTTTTATGTAAAATTCACCGGGTTTAAGTTTAAGATATTTATCATTGCCCTCAATATCTATATATTTTGCTAATTCATTTGGAGAATCTTTGCCATTACAGTCACGCTCTTTTAAGAAAGATTTTCCAATGGCATAATAGGGTTTTACCTTGCCATCTTTCTTAAAACTATCAGGAATGATATCTGCTTCATCTAAAGTTAAGGCTTCTATTTCAATATCAGCCAAAAGATAGTCTCTGACTTTGAAGATTATATAATACATACTATTTCCATCATCGCCTTCGCAAGCATAAGTTTTATTCCAATTAACCGGTACAGCCCGCACACCTACAATTTCCGGTTTATCTTCGATGGCTTGGAGGATGGCCTCTTTTTCATCTGGCTCGCTAAGGTGTGAGACATATTTACTTATAACATTTGTGCTACCCTCTAAAGCAGTTTGGCCATACTGAGTAACAAAGCCATCACCCGTTATTAAATCTGACAAGGTATTATCATTAGGAAATCCTGAATAAGTACGAAATAAACCAAACTTTGCAGCTACTGTCAATATGCTACCCCATAAAGTTCCGCCTGTTCCTTTTATAGTGGAGAAACTTTGGGGAGTCGCCAGCATATCGTTATTTACAAAAGTAACTATCTTGGTGCCTACCTGACCATCTTTATTATCCCCATTTGCCAGATGACCTACCTCAACTTTATCGCTCACTATTGCAGGAAAAACCGGACCTAAAAGGCCGTAGCCTATGCCTGTGAAATTGACCTGACTTAAAATATCAGATGGAACTCTAAGTTGCTTTAAAGCGATATCGTCTGGTTTAATCTTCATAATCATATCTAATGTTTTAATCGTCCCAACATTAATATTTTGGATGAACCGCATGTTGCTTAGTAAACTTTGATAGGCTAAATATTTACCTATGTAGAAATGCCCCAATGCATTTTTGGCATACATAGAATTATCTTTAATCTTCTCGTCTATTTTTTTAGATTCCTCGTTTATCAACCAGTAAGCACTTACTAAAGGACTACCCTGATGAGGAGTTCCTAAAAACACAACTCTATCTATCTTATTTTGATAAGAGCTATCCTGTCTTAAAAGAGCGCGAATAACCAAGCCGCCCATACTGTGAGCGACTACCATTACCTTCTTTTCGCCTTTGTAATTTAGCGGAAAACCACAATCAATTCCATGGTCTATCGCGGCTTTTAATGCGGATACCGGGTAATCCGTTAAATCCATATTAGCAGGACTGTAGTCACAGACAGGAAAGAGATATGAAATATTATCAATGGTATACTTGCCATTAAAATAATCTTCATAAAAGCAACCTCTCGTATATCCCCATGCCTCTGTATAATTACTACCAAGTCCATGGACAAAAACAATTGGATAGGGAGAATATTCTTCCTCGGCATTCGTGTTATTAAAACCTAGCAGCGAAATGCCAATTAAGAGATAAAAGAATAATAGAATTTTTTTAGATTTTTTCATATTGAGCCACTTCATTTTGTTTATCAAACTCTCATTTTTTAAGCTTTTTCAATCTCTAATTTGGACGCGAGCGAACAGCTAATATTAAGTATATAGCGCCTAACAGCAACTGAACGATTAATCCTGTTATTGCTCTTTTCTTCTTAGAAATAACATCAATAAGACTTGGGATTATACTAATGCAGACACCAACTAATAGCAGAATCGCTAAAATTTCCAAAAAAAGCAAAGAAAGCTTCGCCCACCTTATTTTGTAAAAAGACGCTATGTAGATTGCATAAAAAGTAAACGGAAAAACGAATAAGACAAAAATACCTAAATTTGTTTTCGCTAATAACCAGCTTATTGATTTATCTTTTGTCTCTATTGGCATATTTTGTCTCCTTGAATGTTAAGATTACCGTCCAATCCATACTTTATTAGTGAATATAAAACACAAATAATACAAACCCGTACCAATACAATAATAGTACCAAATTTATATAAAAACCTTTCTTTGCAGCCTTTTTTTTCTTGAATATAAACTCAAAGAAGCCTATTAAGGTTCCTATAAATATAGGAACCAATAAATATATTCCTATAATTGAATAGAAGAGTTGTAATAACCAAAATTCTTGTTTCATTACATGCACTCTGTTCATCACCAGAGAAAAAATTAGCCAACCGAGTACAATAAGAAATAATAAAGATGTTAAGCCCAAATTTATCTTCGCTAATAACCAACTTATTGATCTTTTTCCTTCTTCCATAATATTACCCTTTATTTCTATTGCATAAATTCCGAATCTGGGATTCCTGTATTTACCTGCCTGTTAGAAATAATCTCTGTGGTAGTATATTGTAATTGACCTCCTTCGTAGAACTTTTCTATTTTTCTATCATAAACCCAAGCATTTTCAGCTTCTGGTAATTGAACAAAATCTAAATACTCAATTGTTTGAAGTGCTTCTATGCCTTCGGCTTCCTGATAGTATTCAACTTTAGTAACAATGCCTTTTGAACAATCTATATAAAGTAGCTGATATGGTTTTTCTTCAGTTTGATTTTCGAGTTTAGACTTAATCACATAAGCCTGAGTCGTTGAGTTATAAGAAATAATCTGTTTGTCTATCTGAATTACATCTCCAGTATCAAGGTCGGGTCTGATATAAACCCCTGATTCAGGTGATATCTCCTCTACTTTCTGCTTATCGCCTTTCTGCCATATCTTAAGCTGCATTGTGGGTGGCAAGAAGTCAGCATCGCTGGTTACAGTTATATCAGCCTTTATATCTTCTATTTTCTCATCATTAGTATTTACTTTGGCAATAATATCATCAATAGTCACAGTCAAATCTGGTGAAGTGGTGATGTTAAAAGTTGTTATTATAGAAGGATTGATAGCAGAAGAAGCTGTAATTTGAGTTAAGGTATCAGGCGTAACAGGTGCGGTAAAATCGACTTTGGCTTCGCCATAGTAGTTAGTGGTAGCTGAATTAGCCGAGAGAGTGCCTGTGCCCTGTGAGACGGAAAAGTCTATCTGTTCATCAGTAATAATATTATTATAAGCATCGGTTAGTTTGGCAATGATAGGTATAGCAGCGCCTGGTGTTGGTGTCTGGGTTTCATCGGTAATTTTAATTAAATTAGCTGGTTGAGCTGGTTTTGTATCAACAGAAAAGACAGTTGTAACATTTGGATGAGTAGAAGATTTGGCTTCTACTTTGTTGGTTATTGAGGCATCTGTATCTGTGGTTAAGGTAACAGCAGCTAAACCGTCTATATCTGTTAAGGCATATTGAGATGAGAGAATTCCATTTCCTTGAGTAGTTGTAAATTCTATCTCTTCATTTAGAGCAGGTGCATCATTGACATATAGTTTTATGGTTAAATCCCAATTTGAGCCGGCTTCCGGTAGGCCCTCTTCGTATTCAGCTATATCTCCAGAAACCTTGATTAATTCATAGTGTTTTAAGTCGGGGCTATTTATAATAATGGTATCCTGGTATTTATTATCACTTTCATCCTGGCCAGTGGCGGTAATGACTGATTTAGCTGGGCTCAGTCTGATGTAATTAGCTGTAAAGGTAGTTTCTTCTATAATAGCTGAGTGAGCCTCTACAGAGATATAAGTAATATCAGTTATAATTGTGCCTGTGATTGTGATGGGCGAGAGATTAATGGTACTGTTATTAGCTGGGTTGGTTATGGTTACTTTAGGTGAAGTGGTGTTGCAGGTAAAGCTATGTGTCTTTTGAGCTGTGTTACCAGCCTCATCTTCGACTTCAATAGTTATGGTATTTGAGCCTTCGGCAAGTGAGGGTTGAGCGAGGAAGTATTTATTATATTCGTTTCTCTCTATCAGTTCAGCGGAAGTTCCATTGACATTAATGGAAATAACATCATCCGAAACTCTTCCATAAATAACATTACTCCTTGTAGTAGCATTTTCATCCGGAGTAAAAACATTTATGCTCGGTGGTGTTACATCTAATATTACATCTATCCGGTTAGTAGCTGTTTGGTCATCTAATGTAGCTTTGGCAGTAATAATATTAGTGCCTTCTGTAATTTCAACAGAAACGCTGAAGATGTTATCTATCACGGTAGCTGAGGTGCTGTTAACTGTGACTGTAGCGCTATCACTTGAAACTGTACCTTCTACTGTTATTGGTGAAGAGTTAACTAAGGCATTATTTTCATGTGAAGTTATTTCAATTAAAAGAGTGGTTCCATCGCTGGCAATTATACCGTCGCTATGCCCTTCATTGCTTTCAAGAGCGGCTCCATTTACGGCTTTGACGTTAAAGTAATAGGCCTGACCCGCAGTTAGGGTTAAACCGGTATGAGTAACTTCTATATTTGTGCCTGTTGAAATCCAGTCTACAACATCCGTAGCGCCAGCGCTTGTGCCAATAGAGTATTTGTATTCAGTTATACCGGTCTCCGGGTCATCGCTTGACCAGGTAGCATGTAACTCCGTTAATAAAGTACTATATTCACCATCATCTGTGACCACAGGAGTTGTAGGTTTGGTGTTATCATAAATCACGGTAATAGAACCAAAGGAAAAACTATTTCCAGCTGCGTCTGTGGCAATGGCGGTAATGGGATTATTGCCTAAGGTTAAATTAACTTCTTTGCTGAATTGACCTGCAATTACCTCAGCATTTTCTCCATTAACTTTTACGGTAGGACTATCATCAAGGTTATCATTAATCGGACCAGAGACGATAATGGGCGTGGTAGTGGATATTTCGCCATTAGCATGTGAAGTTATACTAACCACAGGGTCTGTTGTATCTAAAATTATAGTATCGCTTATTGGATTTGACCAATTTCCAGCCCCATCTTTGTATTTGACATAAACTGTCTTTGTACCATCACCAGTTGTTAAACTCCAGGTTTTTGAAGTAGAGTAGCCTTCGGCTGTTGACCAATTAGTGCCATCGTTGGAGAATTTCATCTCCTCTACACCTGATAAGTTATCTGTAGCAGATAACGTTAAGTTAACATCTTGAGAATTGGTATATTCATCATTATTGTTAATTATAATAGTGCCTGTGGGCGGTGTATTATCTAAAATAATTTCATAAGTAACATCTTGCGAAATTAAACCACCATAATTATCTCTTGTTTCACAGGTAACCACCCGAGTGCCGATATCTTCTTCTCCTGTCTGCCAAGGATATGAGGAAGAAGCGCTCCAAGATTGTTTTATCTCACCATCTATTTTAAATTGATAATCTAAACTATCAGCATCCAAATCATTGGCGGTAACTTGGATAAGGATAATTTCACCTGCCTGGAATACGCTGCCATCTGGTGGTGTTATTTCAGTAATAGTTGGAGGCCGGTTGTAATATATGCCATCTGAAGAACCAACTTCGCTCCACATATTAACCGCATTTTTAGCTTCAACATTAATATAGTAAAGCTGCGCATGGTTAAGAACTAAGTCTGTATGAATAACTTCTGTATTTATACCCACTGAAACCCAATCTACAATATCTGTTGCGCCTTGAGTTGTGCCAATAGAGTATTGATACTCAGTAATACCACTTTCCGGGTCATCAGATGACCAAATGGCGTGGAGCTGGATATTAGAGGTAGTATATATGCCATCATCTGTGACAACAGGTTTAGTGGGTGCAGTGGTTTCATAGATTACATTGATAGAATGAGTGCCTTTATTACCCCAATTATCTGTAGCTGTGGCTGTAATGGTGTTTGAGCCCGGATTAAGAGAAACACCATAAGCTATAAAACTACCATCTGAAACTACAGCGTCAACGCCATTTACTCTAACAATAACATTTTCTTCATTTACCGTGCCTGAAACATCTATTGGGGACACAGTAGAAATAAATCCGTTAGCAGGTGAGATTATATTAACTGTTGGCGGTATAACTTCAGGGGCTTCCTGAATTTTAGAAATTCTTATCTCATCAAAGACGCAATTAGATGAAGCTCCGTCGCCTCCAAATCGCAAATCACCGGAAAGTTCATCTATTAATCCGCTATAGTATACACCACTGCCAAATGTAGACTCAGGTATAATTTCATTGCCGTCTAAATAAAATTTCATAGACGCAGGGCCCCAGCTGAAGGTTAAATGATGCCATTCACCGGCATTCCATTTAGGACTGGTATCAGAGTAAATAACATATTGAGTGCCGTTCCTGCATATCTTCCAGTAGAGTCTATTATTAGTATACTTAAAAACCTGGATAGCATTATTAATAGTCCAGGGAGTGTCAAACAACTGATGCCAAAGGCCATCATCTGAATTCCAATTAGGCTTAAACCAAAAACTTATGGTTCCCTGTTCTCTATTTAGGTCATATTGAGAGAATTTGATGAGTTCGGTATTGCCGCTTGAACCATTTAATTCAACCCCATTACCATATTTACCTTCTACAAAATTAACCTCACCGGAGCCGGTTGTAACCACCTCACCATTATGGCCAACAGTGGGATTCCCAACATCAAATTCATTTTCTAAATGGCAGAGGAAGCTCTGGGATTCTTTGTTCTCAAAACGTAAATGCTCGGCCGGTATTATTTCTTTTATACTGCCGGGTTTCTGCCAGGCCAGCTTTATAGCTGCCCACCCGCCATTTTCAAAGTATTCTATCTTTATATCATGCCAGCCGCCGGTTAAGTTAATAACGGCAGAAGTTTCGTAGGGGCCGTGATTCCACCAGGTATTAATAAGAAGTTGGTCATCTATCCAGAGTTTAGCGCCATCATCGGAATTGATATAGAAGGTATAATTTCCATCGGTGTCTATTTTGATTTCTCCTGTCCATCTCACAGAATAAGTATCTGCTTGAATGTCGGTATCAGGCTTGGCAGAAATCCAGTCAAAGTCTATTTTAGGGTCAAGGCGTTTTAAGAGACGGTTGGTAAAGTCTATATTGTCGTAATATTCACCTAAAAGGCCACCTATTAGAGGCTCTTGCCTTTCACAGTAAAGATGGGTGGAGGGTATAATTTGTTTAGTTACGGCAGATGAACTCCATAAGAGTTTAGCTGCAGCCAGGCCGCCGTTTTCATAGTAGTCTAATTCAATATCATACAGGCCCGGCTCAAGATACAAACTACCGCTGTGCTCAGTTGCTCCCTGGTCATACCAGGCATCAACGAGGAGACGGTTATTAATCCATAACCTGAGGCCATCATCAGTGTTGGTATAAAAGGTATAAGTGTCGGCTGTATCTATTTTGACCTTACCCTTCCATTTAATTGAATAGATGTCATTTCCAAGGGAAGCATCAGCCATATTAGTGCCCCAGTCAAAATTAACTCCGGGGTCAACTCTGGTTATGACCTGTGAACTAAAATCAAGGCTATTATAATAGTTACCCTTTAAGCCGCCCTGGACATAATCATCTTGAGGAAGCCTGCCAAAATAGTAGAGATGATTAGAGGGAACAACTTCTTTGGTAATATAAGGATTGCTCCAGTAAAGCTTGGCTACTGCCCAACCGCCGTTTTCATAAAATTCGTATTTTATATCATGGTAGCCCTCTGTTAAATCAATATTAGCGCTGTATTCCGTAGGGCCCTGGTCAAACCACTTATCAATTATTAACTGGCCATCTATCCAGAGGCGGGAACCGTCATCTGTGGTTAAATAAAAAGTATAGGCAGCAGTTTTATCTATTCTTATCTGGCCTGTCCACCTAACTGAGAAAGTATCTACTTCTAAGGAAGCTTCAGGTGTAAAACTATTCCAGTCAAAGTTAACTCTGGGATCAACTCTGACTAAAGCCAAAGAGCTAAAGTCTATATTGTTGTAGTATTCACCCATAAGACCACCCTGAATGGGAGAATGAGAATATTCATCAAAAGCACCAATGTCAATTCTTCTGCCGCTCTGAGTGCCAGGCGTATCAGCAGGGTCACCGCCGTCTACACAGGGACTCTCTATAGAGTCGCCATTGGCAAGGGATTTAAGCTTGAGAAAATCAGGGTTCTCCGGGTCGGTAGATTTGAACTGAGGATCTAAGCTGATGTCGCCAACTCCCCTCTCAGTAACTCCACCATAGCTTTGAATGCCGCTGCTACTATTATTATAGATATTATTAAAGGAAAGAGTTGCATCTGAACCGGATTCGATAAATACGCCGTAACGGCTGGAAGAAGATGAACCATTACCAACGATAATATTATTTTTTATAATATTATTTGTAGCAGTGTTATTTAATTGAATACCGTTAGTACCGTTGTTATAAATGATGTTGTTATTAACAAGATTGTTCTGCATTGAATAACAAAGCTCTAAACCAAAAGCAGAGTTATTGTAGCTTAAATTGTAAGAGATGATATTATTATTCGTCCCACCTGCCATTATAAAGCCGCCATAAACATTAGAATAACTTTTATTGTTGATAATAGTGCAATTACTTGAATTGCCTTCTAACCATATACCAGTACTGTTATCATAAACCTCATTATTGGTTATGGTATTATAATGAGAATAACCAAAAACATAAATACCGCAGACTCTATATCCCCAGGCATTAGAACCGCCGGTGTTATTATATAGCTTATTATAAGAAATGGTGTTGTAACGGGAAGTTTGTTTTAATTTAATTCCGGTCTCAGGATGATTATAGGAAGCATTAGAAGTTATAATGTTATAATTGGCAGTATTATCTAAAAGTATGCCTGTAGCGGTGGAATTACGGCAGGCAAAGCCATCTATCCTTATATAATCTGCTCCGTCTAATTTAATACAATAAGCCCTTGAATTCTCGCCATCAATTATAACTTCGCCGTTGGCACGAAAGATAATCAGGTTATCCTGGGTGCCTGAAGTGGTGATTAGAACTGACTCGTTATAAGTACCGGCCTGAACTTCTATCACCTGACTGGCAACGGCAGCATTGGCTGCCTTCTGGATAGTGCGAAAGGGGGTTTCGGGAGTAAGGCCGTTATTGGCGTCGTTACCAGTAGGAGAGACATAGTAGGTTGGTGGTTTGCTGGATTGGTAAGCTTCTGTTATTTCATCAAGGGTTAAGGCCCCGCTGTAGACTTTGACTTCATCTATTATTCCACCATAACTTCTTGCCGTATAACCCTTTGCAATTCGCAAAAGGTATGTACTTTTAGAAGGTAACTTATTAGAATCACTTGAGTAGATTGCACTTTTCTTTAATTGCCCATTTAGATAACTTTTTACAGTGCAGCTTTGGGCTTCTCTGGTTATAACTATATACTGCCATCCTCCATTGATTAAGGTGCCTGAATTAAAGGCAGCCCAGCCCCAATAATAACCACTCTGCCTTTTTGTTCCGTGATAGTAGCTCAATCTCCCATCTATCTCAATTGTCAGGGCAAATTCTCCGCCGTAACTTTTATCAAGGGGATTTAATCTATTAGAGCCAACATTGGCCGGCTTAAGCCAAAAAGCCAGAGTCAAATCTTCATCCAGCTGCAAACTAGAGTTATTAGGTACCTCTGCATAATCATCTATCCCATCAAAATAGAGAGCCTTAGCAGATACCCCATCAACCCAGCCTGCCCCATTTATTGTACCATCATTATTATTAGGACTAGAATCATAGGCTGTAGCACCTGAACCTTCATCCATATGCCAGATACCAACCGCAGACTCGTCACTTGCGAAAGCCGGCAGAGAGAATAAACAAAAAACCGCTAAGGCTAATATTAATTTAAACCCTAACGGTGTATTATTTTTCTTATCTACAGGAAATATAATGTTTAATGCTGTGCTTTTCAATTTCTCACCCAAGATGCTGCCCTTCTATTCTAAAATAATGCTTCCATCCCCCTGCTTTTTATAAATATCTTTTTAACATATATTGAATTTTTTGTCAATGTTTTATCGCGAGTGGTTGGGGACCGTCCTCAGCCAACTCAACGTTTAAATTCTAAAAAGCCGGAAATTTTCAACCAGCGGTAGGTAACCATGCTGACAATAGCCAGAGCTGCTATTCCATAGATGCCTTTTAAATCCTGAAAGCTCAAAGCAATAAGGCCAAAGCAGGCGGTAAGAAAATATAAAGAAAGGACAACTCCTCTCTGGGACTCACGCTCAAGGAGAAGTTTATGGTGAATGTGTTCTTTATCAGCTGCAAATACCTTTGTTTTTCTCACACTTCTTCTGAGAATCGAAAGAGCAGTATCCATAATTGGTACGGCTAAGGCGATAATGGGAACCAAGAGGGTTACAACAGCTGTGCTCTTTTGATAACCTTCAATGGCTATAGCAGAAAGCGCAAAGCCTAAAAACATGCTCCCCGTATCACCCATAAATATCTTGGCAGGTGAGAAATTATAAGGCAAAAAACCAAGAGCTGAACCGGCTAAGGCCAAGGCCAAAAAAGCAACAACGAAATTACCTTGGCTTAAGGCGGCTGCCAAAATAAATATAGCTACAATGCCTGAAATGCCGGCTGCTAAGCCATCAAGTCCATCTGACAGGTTTATGGCGTTGGTGACACCAACTATCCAGATTAAGGTAAACGGAATACTAAAAATTCCAAGCGCTAACTGGCCGGTCCCAAAAGGATTAGTTAATTCTCTAATCACAAAACCATATCCCATTAAGGCAATGGCGGCTAAAATTTGACAAGCCAGTTTTCCTTTTGGGCTGATACCTTTTATATCATCATACAGCCCAAGAAGAATTATTATAAAACCACCCAGAACAAGACCGATAATCCTATCACTAAAAGGCTCCATAAACAAAGGCGCTGAATTAAAGGCAAATAAAATACCAACTAGAAAAGCAATCCAGATAACAATGCCGCCGGTGGTAGGCATTGGCTTTCTGTGAACTTTGCGAGCACTTGGTTTGTCCACAATGCCTCTTTTCTTGGCAAAGATTATATAAAGAGGCGTGGCTACTAGAGCAATCAAGCCTGAAGTTAGAAAAGTTTTTAGATAAATTTGGAGCATTTTAGGTTAAATTTAGTTTAATGGCTAGATTTTATACTTTTAAACCATTCTAATGTTCTTTTAAATCCCTCTTTTAAATCAATAGGCTGTTTAAAACCCGCTTTCCGTATCTTATTAGCTTTAAAATGCGTAGCTGTATTAAATTTTTTTATCCTCTTGGCGGTAATTGGAAATAAACGTCCGGTAACTTTTTCTAAGATATCAAAAGGAGATGTTAAAATCAAGACTAAAAAAAGCGGAAGTTTAATCCTGGGAATACTTATATTAGCATAATGAGAAATAATATTCACTATTTCTTTAATGGTCATCTGCGGTTCGTCGCAATAATTAAAACAATCCATGCCCGGCTTTAAGTAATTTAGAAGAAATGCAGTTGCTTCTACAAGATTTTCTACATAAGCAATGGATTTAATATTATTTCCTTTTCCTATAAAAATGAATTTTTTATCCATAATTTTCTTAATAAGATGATACATATTAGCATAATTCTTTGGGCCAAAAACAACCACGGGCCTTATAATCAAGGCTTCTCTGTTTTTGTCATCTTCTATCCATTTCTCCAACAGTTTCTCGCCGGCCAACTTAGATTTACCATAATGTGAAGTAGGATTAGGCATTGTTGCTTCAGTGGGAGGAAATCTTTGTTCTCCATAAACAGCAACGGAGCTATAAAATATAAACTTCTTAATATTAAATATAGTTGCGCACTCTAATAAATTCTTTGTCCCCATTTTATTAACATCAAAAAATTCCTTTTCTGAAACCCCATAATCATGATGCTTGGCAGCTAAATTAATAATTACATCTATTTTCTTATCCTTAATTGCCTTAATAATGCTTTCTTTATCACAAATATCCCCAATGGCACATTCACATATTTTACTCTGTGGATTATTAGCTATATTGTCAAAGCCTATAATAGTATGGCCAAGTGAAATTAATTTCTCAGTTAAATAGCTTCCTATAAAACCGGCATTCCCCGCAATAAATATATTCATGCTATCCCTTTCCGTTCCTTTCTATGCAGCAAAAACCAATAAATTATACCACAGAAAAAACCCAAGCCCCAAGATAGATGTATAGAGAACGCTAAAATAAAAAACATAGGTAAATATTTTAATTCTTTGTTATTTAATATTTTAAATGCAAAAAGTAAAAATGTAAATATATATACAAGCGAAATTCCCCAAAAAAGATACGAAAATCCCAAGAAGAATAAGGCCATTGAAAAAATCAAGGCTAAAACAAAAATGGGGGCAGCAAGTTGTCTCAAGACTAACGATTTCGGATGTTTTTTAAGTGTTTTTATTTTCCAAAAACCATAACGAAAATACTGTTTTATTAACTTTATAAAAGAAGCTCTCACAAAATATTTGGATTTTACCTTTGGAGAAAAAAGAATTTTGCCTCCTTTAGCCCTTAGGCGATAATTCAATTCATAATCCTCATTTATGACAAATGACTCATCAAAACCACCTATTTCAAGTAAATCTTTTTTCCACCAAGCCCCCAAATATACAGTATCAACAAAACGCTCTTTTATTTTTTCAAATCTATAAGCTGCGTTGCCGGCAACGAACGGACTGGAAACGGCAATGGCTATAGAATTTGTAACATAAGAATTGCCGATACCCACCTGAGGACCGCCCACATTGACTACATCCGCATTAGTTAATAAGCTTACTATTTGTGAAATATAATCTTTATCATAAAAAGTGTGAGCATCCATTCTTATTATAATATCTCCTCTTGCTTCTTTAATTCCCAAATTCATAGCAGCAGATTGGATTTTTTTTGGATTATGTTTAATTTTTAAACACTGGTACTTATTTTTGTAGCCATTCAGAAGCTCCAACGTTTCGTCTTTGCTCCCACCATCATATATTAATATTTCTAAATTCTCTTTTGGATAGATATTATGAATAATAGAATCCAAGCATTGACTAATATATTCTGCTTCGTTATAACAAGGCATTATTATTGAAATCATCTAATGCCACCCCATTTCAGCAGTATATCTTATTCCAGCGATATTCTTATCCCAGCCATCCCATGTAGTAGTTATCAAACCCATACATGACGGCTTATTCTTTATCAGCTCCGACCAATTCTTTATATTCTTCTTATCTTTATAAGCTGCTGCTAGATAATCAAAACCCTTCGATTCAAAAAAGTTTGGGCTGTTCTTCATCTTATTCAACCAATCTTTCGCATCACCCCACCATACCATCATAATAATGTCTTTCGGAATCAAATTAATGGCTTCGGCCGTTTTCCCAGCGACACCACCGAATTGCACTTGATAATTTTCGTCGCCGCCATTATGCCAGGGATTCACCATGTCATCCCACATCAGCAGTCTTATGTTGGGATCCAAGGATTTAACGTAATCATTTATTTTGTTTATGTCGTCGGCCAACAGTTCTGCGTTAGTCATAGACCTTCTTTTGCATCTGGAATCGCGGTTTAAACCTCTGATCTCATCGTGACCGATGTTAATATATCTGGGTTTTAAAATATTGATTACGTTCTCCAGCCCCCGGAAAATAATCTTGTACGTTCGCTCGGAAGAAGGACAATACGGCACGCTACATGGCGACCAAGAGGCGCATTTATGTTCGACATAATCATAGCTTATTAATACCTCTTCTCCTTTATTGATGTCACCTTGCGGGAGCCTGATTATTCTGGAAGGACGAACCTCAAGCGAATATGGATAAGAGATATCTCCCTCAAGAAATTTATAATCTACATCTTCCTTGTACGTTTTTAATTTATCCGAGCTTTTTACGATAAAATCGGAATCCTCGCTTCTAATCACATTGATGAGGGAATGCTTTG
>DAOVKU010000016.1 GCA_030631665.1 Candidatus Omnitrophota bacterium | reverse complement strand
TTGAATTAAACTCTTCAAAGTCTTTAATGCTTAAAAATTGCATTAAAGTAAAGATGCCGAATATCAACAAAAATATTGCTAATAAATAACCTTTGGTTTTCATAATTTCCTTTTTTAAAAAATAAACAACGCTTAATTTTTTTGTGCAAAAATAATCATGCGGTTCTGCCTGGCCGATAATTTAGAAAGCCGGAAAATGAAAGCCAAGACAAGCTTATTTAAAAAAGTTAAGTTTAATCTCTCAAGGTGAGTATTCTCTTTAATAACTTTTATTATTTTAAAACCGCATTTTTCCAAATACTTAGCTAAAGTCTCAAGAGTAAAATGATAATGATGCGTAAATGGATACTGTTTAGCCAGGGGCATTTCAACCTTCCCAAAACTTATTCTATAAATAAATTTAGCTGTTATTTCTAATAAACTATCCAAATTCGGTGAAGCTACAACGAGAATCCCGTCTTTTTTTATAGATTTTGCTGCCTTTTCTAATATTAAAGAAGGCTTTTTAGTATGTTCGAGATAATCCCACATAGTAACTACATCAAAAAAATTTTCATTAAAATTTGCTTTTTCAAAATTACTAACTAATACTTCTATTCCAAAATGTTTTTTAGCATAATGGGCTGAAGGTTGACTAAAATCTAAACCGTAAACCTCCCAGCCTTTTTTTCGGGCCCGGTCAAGAAACTCTCCCCGCCCGCAACCAATATCTAATAATCTTCCTTTTTTTTTATAAGTTTCTATTTCTTTTAAAATCTGATTATAGGTTCTAGCAACAGAACTTTTTTCTTTCTCAAAACACTCGTCATAATTTTTAAGTTCAGGAAAAAGTTTATTGCATAGTTCCTTCGATGAAAAAATTCTTTTCATTTCTTCTTCGGTAGTTTGGGGATTGGTAAAAATTAAATTGCAATTAAGGCAACGTGCTACCTTAGAAAATTTAAAATTATATAAAGGCCTAATATTGCCGGAGCCGCATAAATCACAAATAGCCGAAAATGCCTTTCTCATGGTTTAAGTCCCATTTTTTCAAATAGGTTGCTAAAAATACCATTCCAACTATATTGCCCGGCTAAATGCATGGCATTTAAGCGATATCTTTTAAATAAATTGTCATCTTCTAAAAATTTTAAAGCTGCTTTTATCAAAGCCTCTTTAGTGTAATCGATAGCCAAACCCGCCTCTTTTTCTTTTATTAATTTAGAAATAGGAACGGTCTTAGTAATAATCTGGGGCAATCCACAGCCTAAATAAAGTTTAGGCTTAGAAGGGTCATTGTAATATTTAACCGACAGGTTATCGAAACGATATAAAGTCAAAGCCACAGCACTTTTTAAAAGATACTGTTCGACTTCTTTCATATCTCCGATTATTCCCGTAAATTCTACCTGCTTATCAATATCTAATTGCCTGCATTTACGCTCTAAGGAAACTTTTAAATCGCCATCTCCCATTATTATCAAATTTGCCTGAGGAACTCTCTTTAGAATTTCCGGCATGGCCTCTATTATCAGCTCCACTCCATCTACCTTGAAAACATGACCCACATAAACAAGTTGATAGCGCTGAATTTCATCCAAGGGCAATTGCTTGATTTTTTCTCTTTCAATGCCGGTCTGTTTAACCAAATGCATGGCTCCCCGCTCTCGAGGCAAACCTAATTTAAAGCGTTTATCAATTATTTTTTGCGTCTGGCTCCAGGTATAATCGCAGTGCAAACAACAAAATCTATCCATAGCATGAAAAATCCTATTCATCAACTTGTTCTCATATCTTCTGGGAGAATAGTCAATAACATCATAAACCACTTTTTTGACTTTACCGATTCTTCTAAAAAATATACCTAAAATAGCGTTTAAAGATTCTATCCCTATAAAGAAGTCGTATTTTCCTTTAAGTTTAGACATAAAATAAAAAACACTGACCGCATCTTTAAACTTAAATAATAGATATAACAAAAAATTCCTTTGTACGGTATCTCCGGAAACGGCCCGTCTCAGGGGAAACCAGAACAAAGGCAATTTTATTTTTTTTATTATCTTTTGATCTTTAACTTCTTCTAAGGTTGGAATATGACTTTCGGAGTCGGGATGGGGCTGCTCAATAAAAGCCGCTTGATACCCTTTGCTCTTCAAGTAATTATAGAGATCAACCGAGGGACCGGCCATATAAGTGCGTTGGTTATTTATTTTATAGGTATAAGTGGTAATTATAAACTTAGCCACTTTTCTTAGTCATTATTAAAGAAAATAAAAAAGATCGCTTATCTTTTTTCTTTTCTAAGTCCATTTTTTCCAATTTCCACCACAACCCGGAATTTCTGTTCCAAGATAAAGAAGGCATAAGAGCACAAAGAACTGCCTGTAAAAGTTTAATATTGTGAGATAAATGCATAACTTTATTAAAAACAAATCCTCTTTTTTCAAATTCAACAATTACCTCTTCTGATCTGTAGTGCCGGAAATGCCCGGAATGCCTATCGTCATAAAAACAAAACAACTTATACAAAAAGGGCAGGCGTTTATAGGTATTTGGCAGACTTATAAAAATTTTACCTCCCGGTTTAACTACCCTGGCTATTTCATCCATAACTTTTTTATCATTATATATATGCTCTAAGACATTTATAGAAGATACTTTGCTAAAAGCATTATCCTTAAAAGGCAATTTTTCTGCGTTGCAGTTGACAAAAAACGGCCTAATTGAATTTTCTCCTAAAGCGCTTTTAACAAAAGAAGCTGCTTTTAATATACCTTGATGTGATAAATCTATGCCCACTGAAGGGCAGCCTTCTCTGGCAGCTTCAATAACCGTATAGCCGCTGCCGCCTACGCCAATATCAAGATATAAATCATCGCTGTTGATACTTGAGGATTTAATCTCCAGGCCTTTAAAAATCCGTTTCAGATAACTAACTCTCCAATTCTCAAGTTTATATTTCTTATAAGAAGCATAGTGTTTATTGAAACGCTTTTTATGAAAACCAACTACTTCTTCCCCCTCTTTTGCATTTTTTGCTAAAACTACAGGAGGCTGTTTTATTTTTGGGGAAAATAATTTAATCTTTAAATTTTGTCTTAGATAAAAGGAATCGCTGCGGATTATAAAGGCATAAAGCCATCCTTGCCCTGTTAACATCTTAGTGATAAACTTCAAAATAAAAACAAAAAACAGCGGTACTGTAAAGGGGAAACGATACCATTTCTTAACCAGTGCCCGTTGCCGCAACTTCTGATTGAGAAGCGGAAATAAAGTAAAAAGAAAAGCAAATTGATGATATTGCCTTTTGAATTTCAGGGAGCTCTCTTTTCCGCCAACACCTACAACCACTGAAGCAGGCATTTTACCCTCGTTTATGCACTGAATATCTTCATATTTAAGCATGCCGGCTGAAATAGCTGTCTCAATTATTTCCATGCCGGGGAAATACATCAGCCAATAAGTATTTATCATAGTTGGATTAACTTTCGTATATAACTTGAGAGCTTCTATCTGCTGGTTTTCTGTCTCAAATGGTATATTAAAGATGTGGTCTATGGAAAAAGACATGCGGGCCTGATGCAGAATTTGGGCACCTTTAATAATTTCTTCATTTGTCTCAAATCTTTTTAATATTTTACTTCGCGTTTTTTCGCTGGCGGATTGCACGCCCAGATTTACCCAGAAACAACCGCTTCTTTTAAGACCATTGGCTATCTCCGGGTTAAGTTGCCTAAAATGCGAAGCGCAGAGATAAGGTATATTGATCTGTTTCTTATATTTATCGACAAATTCTCTTAACCAGTCAATATTGGTCGTGAAAACTTCATCTACAAATATTATTCTTTGAGGGTTGTATTTCTTTTTAGCTATTACCAATTCTTCAATAACATTATCTACATTGCGACGGCGTAGATATTTCCCTTTTCCTGCATATAGGCGACGCAATAGATTATTACTGCAGAAAGTACAGCCAAAAGGACAACCGCGGCTGGTCATAAGCATATAGTCATGACGGTAAACTGGATTTTTATCATAAAATAAATCCATATCCGGAAAAGGCAGGGTGTTTAAATCTGCGATCAGGGGACGAACTTCATTTCGTATAATCCGGCCGTTTTTTTTAAACCAGATATTGGGAATATTACACTTATGATTGCCTAAATTTTCTACTAATTCTAACAGTGCCTCTTCCCCTTCACCTACGCAGACCATGTCTAAACAAGCATTTTTTAATACCCCTTCCGGTACGGCCGTAGGATGAATACCGCCAAAAATTATAGGAATTTGAGTATATTTTTTTAATTCCCCCGCCATATCCAGTGCCCAGTGATAACTACCCGTATTTACTGAAAAACCAATTAAGTCAGGTTTGCTTTCTAAGGTTTCTCTGATTAAATAGTTTTTAATGCCAAACATGCGCCGCAAAAACGGATTCTGGACATTTTCATCTCCAAATAAACGGGGATCAAATACGACGTGAGTATTATGGCCGTGCTTTTTTAGGTAGGCGGATAAGTAGCCCACTGAAAGGCTTTTATCATCGGCTTGAACAAAAGTTACTTTCATTTTTTCTTTGTTAATTTTTTGCTTTTTTTTAAATTCATTTATTAATTTTTTTATGCAGCTAATAAACCTTTGCTTTCTTGTTTCTCCACCATATAAATTCTCTTCCTGCTGGTAATGAGGATAATAAGATCTTTTTTGTTTTACGCATTTCTTTTGGTTCCGTTTACATAAATTATAGGCCAGAATATCGGCCAGGTGGCTATAGTTTTTAAAATCCTTCTAAGAAAATCGTTTTTGATATATTTAATATCATATTCATCTTTAAAAAATCCTGCTTCGATCTCCGTTAAACTGCAGGCTTTAAAAATATTGCTGATTTTTCTGATAGTAAAAGATTTTTCATAACCGTTTTTCATTAATTTTTCTTTTAAAATATTTATATGAATAAATTCGGCTAAAGGACGAATTATAGGAAGGTCTGGAATCTGACCCTGTAATTGATAATAGGTAAAAGAACTTAAACTTACCATAGGGACCAAGGCGCTAAGAATACCCTTGCATTCTAAGGTAGCTCTCAATTGACTAACTGCCTCTTCGGTATTACGGAAATGCTCAATGGAGCCACCGGCATAAATAAAAGAAAAGGTATCATTTTTAAACGGCAGCTTAAGCATGTCCCCGCACACAAACCAACTTTTAAGACCGGCTTTCTGAAAATTATCTTTAGCCATTTCTAAAGCATTAAAAGAAATATCCAGGCCCACAGTCATTATGCCTTCCTTAGCCAGTTCAAAAGAATTCACTGAATCTCCACAACCGGCTTCCAGTAATAACTTCTGAGGTGTTTTATGCCAATATTTTTTGATATGTTCTACGGAATTTTTAAGTCGCTTTAAGTCTGCTTTGCTCGTTTCTTTTGTTTTTTTTAGCTCATACTGGCAATGCCATTTTTTTGCGGTTATGCGCATATCAATACTTTGTTTTTCATCTTCAGCCAGCATTATAGGAATACCTTTAACAATTCTATATTTATGCCGGCAGTTTTTATTTGTACAAACCAAAAAATCTGCCTCTTGAGATACAGCTGATTTACATAGGGGGCAAGCTAAAATATCTATAAAGTTTTTATCTAACATAAAAAACCACCTTTAGGGCGATAGTTGAGATCGACCATATTTTAATAGACTCCACGCAGTTAAAAAATCCTTTTTTAAGTTATTGAAAGACTTCATATCTTTTAAAAAGCGGCGCCAAATATAACTTGGTTTAAAATAGAACTTGTAATATGCCAAGCGCCGTGCCATTTTTAGATCTTCCAATGTAAGGCCTTTAGGTATATATATCGGCCAAACTTCTTGAAATCCAAGCCCCATCTCGCCCTTAGCAAATCTATCTATTAAATCATAAGATATTATTCCTTCTTCTAAAGCCACATTAAATAACCGGGAACCCGGCAAAGGTAACGATAGATGCACCCCGATAATATTCAAATTTAATTTCTTGGCGAAATTCACTGTATCATGCAACTCTTTTTTAGTTTCGGTCGGAAAGCCGAGCATCAAAAAGCCGCTGGCATCAATACCTGTCCGATTACATAGCGTTATAGCTTTAAAAATCTGTTCATCAGTTGCCTTCTTTTTGATAATCTCATTGCGTATTCTTTCGTTTCCGGATTCAATGCCAAAGGTTAGTTCTAAACATCCGGCCTCCTTCATTTTTCCCAAAAGTTCCTCATCTACTAAATCCACCCTGGTAATGGCTGACCAACTGGCTTTTAGGTTGCGCCTGAGCATTTCCTGGCACAAATCCAAGGTACCATTCCTGTTCATAGTGAAAGCATCATCTTCAAATATAAACTTGCCATTACATGAATTATAGATATCCTCCATTTCGTTAACTACATCCTTAGCAGAGCGAAAACGCATTTTTTTGCTAATAGCTGGCCGACTGCAAAATATACAATCATAGGGACAACCTCTGGAAGAAATGATATCAGCAGATGAACCCTGGTAAGCATCGGGATCCAAAAGATACCTGGCGGGATGCGGCAAAGCATCCAAGTCCAGGGGCACCTCACCTATATATAAGCCTTCTACTTGCAGGCCATTTAATATATCTTTAACTAAGGCCGGAAAAGTAATGTCGCTTTCTCCGGTAATACCAAAATCGAAAAGACCGGCATGTCTATTTATAAACTGTGGGTCGGCGCTGATATGCGATCCTCCTAAGGACAAAATAATTTTAGAACCAAATTCTTCTTTTATTTTACTCGCCAGTTGGTAGGTACCTTGAAGATTGACACTCATACTAGACAGGCCTACTATTTTGGGCTTTTCTTTTCTGATAAAATTTAAGGTTTCGGTAAGAGTAAAATTGCTGGCTCCCACATCAAGCACTTTAACGGAAACATTTTCTCTCTCCAAAGCCGCGGCTAGATATAAAATTCCCAGAGGCGGCATGGTAACATCTAAAACACTGGGTTTATCCTCCTTAAAAACAATTGGTGGATATATTAAAATAACTTGACTCATATAATTAACGAATTTTATCTTTAAATTCTTTTTCTATGTATGCTCGTAATGCCTCCTGCCAGGAACGCATACAATTCATATGACGCTTCTCTAACATATAATTACGAATAGCTTCGGATTTTCCCCGGGGAGCAGGCAGAGGAAAAACATCGGAACTCACCGGTTCAACTTTTACATCCCGGCGGCCTAAAATTTTTACTATTTCTTTAGCAATATCAAAACGAGTGCAAGCACCGGTATTAGCCATATGATAGACTCCGTAGAAATTGGTTTCTATTAGTTTTAATAAACAGTTAGCTAAGTCCACTGTATAGGTGGGAGTACCCTCTTTATCACTAACCGCTTTAAGAGAATTGCTTTTATCCAGGATATCTATTATTTTGGCCACAAACTTTTTATCTTTGCCACGGCCACCACCTATCATCCATCCGGCGCGGACAATAAAAAATCTATCTAATAATTTTTGAACTATCTGCTCTCCCTCAAGCTTACTTTTAGCATAAACACTAATAGGCTTGGGGATATCATCTTCTGTATAGGGCGCTCCTTTTCTACTGCCAAAGATAGCGGCTGTACTGAGATAAACCATAACAGCACTGACTTTTTTAGCGGCTAAAGCCATGTTTTGCGTACCCAACGTATTGACTTTAAAAGCGTGTTCGGTTTGCGTTTCGCATTTATCTACATTGGTCTCGGCAGCCAGGTGAATAATCATATTGGGGCGAATTTTTTCAGCCAATTCTAAAACATCTGCAGAATTGCAGATATCTAAATATTTCATATCAGCTATATCAGTTCTAACATCCGTAGGATAAATTTCATGATTGGCATCTTTAAAAATTGAACACAGATCCGTGCCCAGCATACCTGAGGCACCGGTAACTATAATTTTCATTGTAACTCCTTTGGGTAATAACTCTTCTCGATTATATAAGCATTGTTAATGCCAAATTTTTCTTTAGCATACTCGCTTGCTTCAGAAGACATTCTTTTTAATTCTTGGGGATGTTTATAATAGTACTCAAACCTTTCAGCAAAATTTTTAACATCTGGTGGATCTATCAATTCTCCTGTGCCCGGTTGAATAATATCCGGCAGGCAACCCTTCTTGCTGGCAATAATAGGAGTTCCGCAAGACATAGCCTCTAAGTTAACCCTGGCAAATCCCTCTTCATATTGTGAAGGTACAGCTAAAATATCGGCGGCGGTATAATAAAGGTTCAAAATTGAGTAATCTACTCTGCCAACATAAAGCATATTATCTTCCATTTTGCCTGCAATTTTAAGAAAATCTTCTTGAGTTCCGGTAACAATAAAAGCAAAAAAAATATTTTTATTAGCCAGCCGCGCGGCTTCCATCATAACATGCGCCCCTTTTATCTTAATAAGCCTACCTACAAAAAGCACAACAAATTTACTCCCCCATCCAACTCTTTTTTTACAGTTATTTTTATCTTGAGGCCGAAAAACTTCCTGATTTACCCAGTAAGTAAAAATCTCTGCTTTTTTCTCATTCAAGCCATAAGGAAGGAGTTCCTCGCGAGCACGCACAGACACTAGTAAAATCTTATCATAAGCATTTAATACCCAAACAAAGACTTTTCCCAGTAACGGTTTTTTATCAAGACTATATAGCGTATGAACACTAGCAACGTAGCGACTCTTAACAAATAACTTCAAAATCCTCCCTAAAAGCGATGGCACCAAGCCCTGGGTATGAATAACATCAACTTTGTACTTTAAAGCATAAATAAGACTGTAAATAAAAAGTCCCGGCAGAAGATATAAACAGACTAAAAATGGTTTCTTCTCCAATTTAGGAAACCAATTATGCCCAAACCAGCTAATTCTGCGAATAACTAAATTACCCTTTTTTTCTATGCCAGGTGCTTTTAAGCGAGTGGTTAGCGGCTGGTAGGTAACAACAAAGACCTTGTGCCCCCTTTCCAGTAAGAATTTAATCAAATCATCAAAATGCGTCTCAACACCACCAATATTGGGGCTGAAAAAAGGTGTAATAATTAAAACCCTCAGGCTTTTTGATTTTTTATTTATATCTTTTTCTTTCATTGTCCCCAATTCTTTCTACTTAAAGGTTCCGTCTTGATGTAACTTTTAATTTTCTCAATTGCATAAATCCAAAAAGTTCCCACGCATGCCGGGATATGAAACCACCAGGCGTTGTCTGGCTTTCTACGATATCCAATTAATGCCTGAACAAACAAAGGAAAGACTAAAATAGAATAAAAAATAAATTTTAAAAGCCCGCTCAAATTAACCGCATTCCAGGGATATACTCTCAAGTTCTGCTGCCTAAAATATAAATAATCTGCAATGCGTCTTTTTTGTTTACGAAAAAATGTGCTTATATTGCCGGAGAACAAATGAACTATACCTAATTTTACTTTGGCGTATTTATTTTTACCTTTAAGGCGTAAGTGGTAAATAATGTCTACATCAAACAAATAATCTTTAAAGGGGTATTCGCTTAAAAGCTCTCGTCTAATCATAAATCCGTTAGCTCCTATAGTCGGCAAACCTTTATTTCCAAGACTAATTTTTAAATAATTGCCTTTATCTTCTTCCTCAAGTTTAATGGCTGTCCATTTTCCAGTTATAAGATTATAGCGATCGTAATTGCCCAAAAACATACACAAAGGATCATTCATGCCCATTAAAGCACAATATCTGGTTATTAAATTATCTTCTCTTCGGTAAGTATACTCAAGGGGCTCACTACCCACTATCTCCGGGTCACTAAATGGTTCGGTCATTCTCCTAAGCCAGTCCTTCTGGGGCATAATATTATCAGAATCAATCAAAGCTATAATGTCGAAAGAAGTTGCTTTTACTCCTACGGCCTTACCCGCTTCTCCGGTTTTAAGTGGATTGGGGAGAATTTTATCTATCTTAAAATATTGAGCAATATCCAGAGTTTGATCTTTTGAACCAGCATCTACAATGATTATTTCTATCTTATCTTTGGGATAATCTTGAAACCGTATGCTTTCAAGACAAGCTTTAAGCGTTCGCTCAGAGTTAAAAACAGGTATTACAATACTAACCGAGGGCAAACCCCCTGCCATAGACTCACGTCTATGGCTCTGGGATATTTCCCCTCGAACTCCTTGCGACCGTTTATGCTTACCTTTATCCGCCTCGGGTGATTGGCTTTTTATGGTACGGGGTAAAATCATTTTTTATAATTTTCTAAAATTTCCCTTACGCTTTCAATAACTCGCCTTAAATCTGCAGTTTGTAATTTAGGAAATAAAGGCAAGGATACAATTCTATCTGAAACATATTCTGCTTTAGGTAAATCGCCTCTTCTATAGCCATATTTTTTCTTATAATAAGGATGCAAATGGATGGCAATAAAATGAATTCCACAGCCAATGTTTCTCTTTTGCAATTCAAGCATAATCTCTTCTCGGCTTATTTTTAAATACTCGGTTTTAAACATAACTATATAAAGATGCCAGGCATGCCGAAAATTATCGCCCCCCATAGACGCATGGATAATTCCAGCCATATTTCTAAAAGCCTCATTGTATTCCTTGGCTAACTTTGTTCTAATTTTTATAAAATAATCTAGTTTTTTTAATTGAGCTAATCCTATGGCGGCTTGTATGTCCATCATGTTATATTTATAGCCGGGAACGAGTATCTCATATAAAGGGCTGGCACCCTTTTGATACCTCTTCCAGGCTTCTTTGCTGATGCCGTGAAATCTAAGAAGTCTTATTTTATCAGCTAATTCCTCGTTATTAGTGGTCACCATACCCCCTTCTCCGGTAGTAATATTTTTTATAGGATGAAAACTAAAACATACAGCTTGACTGCTTCCGGCTCCTATGCGTCTATTTTTATATTCTGTGCCCACCGCATGAGCAGCATCTTCAATAACTAAAAGCTTGTGCTTTTTGGCTATTTCCAGAATTCTATCCATCTCACAAGGACGACCAGCAAAATGTACCGGTATAATAGCTTTAGTTTTTGAAGTTATTTTTTCCTCCATTTTTTCTACATCGATATTAAAAGTGTCCTGGTTTATATCTACAAATACTGCTTTAGCTCCTATAACCTCCAACATATTGACCGTAGAGGCAAAAGTAAGAGGTGTGGTAATAACCTCATCTCCATCCTTTATGCCACAAGCCATATAAGCCAAGTGCAAAGCCGCCGTTCCGGAATTAACAGCTATTGCAAACTTACTACCTACATATTCCTTAAATTTTTCTTCAAATTTTATTACTTTGGGACCTGTAGTAAGCCAGCCGGACTTTAGCGTATCTACCACTTCTCTTATTTCATCTTTTTCTATGGTGGGTCGTGAAAGAGGTATAAAAGAATTATTTTTTTTCTCTTCTGACATCATTTACTCCCAGTTTTTAAAGACCTATGAAATACCAACTGAGCGCCTCCCAGATGAGCCCCTAAATTCTGCCAAGTTTTACGCACGGGGACAACAGACATCTGCGTAGCAATAGTAGCTAGGGATACATTTTTATTTTTAAGCCACTTTAAAGCCTCATTAACTAAAGCTGTATAAATACCTCTGCGGCGGTATGCAGGTGAAACGGCATTCAATACGACTTGCCCAAAATGAACAGTAAAAATTTTATTAATATCTTTATTTATTCTAAAACATATAAAGCCTGCGGTTTGGCCATCAAGTTCTGCCACTAGCACTTTATCTGCCTCAATTTTTTTTATGCAGTTCTCAAGCCAACGCAAATAAAGATTGTCTGCTTTATCGTTTGGCAGGCTACAGTCAGCGTGAAACCTATCTAGCCAGTATTCTCTTTGAGAAAATGCCTGTCTGGCCAAAAAACTCATCTTAAGCCAATCTTTTTTTTCATAAGGCCTGATACTAAAAGAATACTTTTTTTTAACAGCTTTAAAACTATTCAACGCTAAATAATAAACAACCTGCGTAGCTACAAGTTTAAATCTTTTTCTTTGTAGACAGCTAATGAAATCCATGTGTTGCGGGTCTACCTTGACCGCTAGATGGCGAATGTGACAATTTCTGCTATAATTGATAACTTTTGATAATAAGACAGAAGCTATCTTCTGTGAAGCAGAATAATTTTGATTTAAAAAAAGGCAAAAAGGAATTTCGGCCATATCGAAACCAAAATGCTTTGAATCCCACTTAAGATATCTTATAAAAATAGCACCAAGTAAATTGCCCTTTTCCCTAATTACAAATATTTTGTTAAGTTTACTCTCTATTAAATTTTTTAGAACAATCTTATACCAATAATCTAACGATTGCTTGACAGACACGCCGGGATAACTCGCAAAGGGTTTATATGGACTTAAAGCCATTAAAAGTTTTAAATGTCTAAAATCTTCCTCCCTTAAAACTTCGGCTTTCATAGTTTACCCTTACACTTTAATGGTTTCTGGACGCTTGCGATAATAATCTATGGTAATCTTCAGGCCTTCTTCCAGAGAAGTGGTTGCTTTCCATCCGGTTATTTCTTTTATTCGATCCACGTTAGGAACGCGCCTGGGGATATCTTCATAGCTTTCTCCGAATACTTCGACATGAGGGATAAAAGCAATCTCTGATTCAAATCTCCCCATTTTTTTCATTATCTGGGCTAATTCCAAAATAGTGGTTTCGCGTTTTGAACCAATATTAAAAGACATGTATTCGGCTTTTTTGGAAAGCGAAACCGCCAAAATACCCTTAGTAACATCATCTATATAGGCGAAACTGCGAGTTTGCTTGCCATCTCCATGAACGCTAATTTTTTCCTTAGTTAAAAATTGTTTTAAAAATATAGGAATAACCCTTCCGGTGCCCGGGTCATCCTCTCTGGGGCCATAAACATTAAAAAATCTGACAATAACAAAAGGCAGGCCTTTCTGCTGGCGATAAGCATAGCAATAGTGCTCGCCCGCTGCCTTGGCTGTGGCATAACACCAGCGGTTGATTTTTGTAGAACCTAAAACTCTCTCATCATCTTCTTTCCAGGGAACATTGGGATTACGACCATATATTTCCGAAGTGGAGGCAAAAACAACTTTTATACTTTTAGCTGCAGCCAATTCTAAAATATCTAAAGTAGCCCTTAAATCTATCTCCAGGGTAGTCAGGGGTTTTAAAACATAGGTCTGAGGATTAGCAATAGCAGCAAAATGAAAAATCAAGTCACTTTTCCCAACCTCTTCTTTTAAAAGTTTTTTATCCAAAACCGAGCCCTGGATAAATGTAAATTTTTTGTGACCTAAAAGATCCTTTACTCTCTCCGGGCCAGCCAAATCTAAAGCTGTCACTTCATTGCCATCTCTTATTAGGCTTTCACAAAGATATGAACCCAAAAAACCAGCCCCGCCAGTAATTAAAATTCGCATACTTAATTCTCCTTTCGTTTTTACTCGTTAGTATATTCTATCTTTACTAAACTATATATACCCGCTTTATATTCCGGATTTTCATTTCCTAATTTTAAATCGGCCAAGGAAATATACCTTTCGTTTATTAAAATATAATTTATGCGGTAAGTCTCAAATATCTCTTTTAAGGATTTCTTTAATACCGGGAAAAAATCTGAATAATACTTTAAATGCGCCCAGCCACTATCTGTAGAAAGAACCTTGGATTTTGTAAAATACATAGCCATATCAGCCAAGGCCAGCGGAAAAGTCATCAATCTCACCTCACCTTTTATAGAATCTATGTATTCAAATATCTTTTCAAGGTCCGGGGTAACCGAACGTTCCGTATCTCCAACTATAACTTTTTGCTGTAAAAACAAAGCCGGCAAAACATCAACAAATAAAAATAACGAAACAAATCCCCATAAATAGAAAGGCCTAAAAGGAGTGTGCATGCCATAAGCAAAAATTATTCCACTCAGCAAAGCTATTGGAAGTCCGGCATATTCCAGATATCTTTCCCCTTCACCCATAAATTCAATAAATTTAAGCTGACGTACTAAAATGCCGAAAACCAATAATGTTAACCCCCACAGATATAAACTGGAAATCATCTGGGAAGAAAAACCAGCATAATTATCTAATTTTGACCTTAATAAAAAGACGCCCAACACTGACACCACTACAAAAGGATTGCCAGCTAAAACAGCCACAAAGGGAACCTTTTTTATGTATTGATAAATCCTAAAAACCATATCAGGGTTTTCCTGGTCTTTGGGCAAAAGCCCCTTAATCTGGTGAGCATACCGATGATGGATGTTCCTTTTCCAGAATTGCAACATAGCCAAGTGCCCCTTTAAAATCTTTAAATAAAAACCGCCGGATAAAATAATAGCTAAAATCATACTGGAACAAAATACACCCATATACAAAATGTCTTTGTGCAGGCAGGTAAAAGTAAAACACAAAATCAACAAAGCCTGAATAGCCATACGATGCGTCAAAAATAAAACAGTGGCCAAAATAACGGCCAATACCAAATAAACTCTTCCCAAGCCCAAGCTGTAGCAAATTAAAAAATAAAAAGTAGGAGTGAAAAGCAAAGAAGCCAGAGAGCGCGTAGTGAGGTTGGAGTTTTCCATTACTACCAGTGGATTAAATGAATAAACAAGTTGAGCTACAACTGCCAAAGTCAAGTTACCACTAATGGTAAAAGCTATCCAAAAAACTAATAGACTATGAAAAAAATCAAAAAATGGAGAAACTATCCACTGAAATTGCGTTAAGAATTTTTTTGATAAACACGCTAAAATTATCCGCAAGAATGGCGGGTAGTCAGCTGGTTCATTTATTAAGTACTTATCTTTTAAAATGCCGGGCAAGCGCTTAAATTTTCTTATATAATCTGCTGCTGCCAGATGTCTCCAGGTATCTACGCCAAAATAGCGATTTCTAAAACGCGGGCGTACCTGAAATAAAAAACTCACAAAAGCTATGCCTAAGCTTAAATAAAAAGTATTCATCAATTTTCGACTAGTTTTTTATCGCCAACAGAATTATGTCCCTATATCCCTCTTTGGCATATTCCTTCTTTAATATTCTTTCAATGCTTTTATTTCTGTAAATATTTAAAGCGAAAAGATATTTAAACAAATAGAAAAAAACAATTGAAAAATTATTCCAAAAACGGCCTTTTAATAATACTTTTTCAACTCTAAAACCGCAATTATTCAGCATCTTGCTTAAATTTCCAATTTTATAATGCCGATGGCCCACCAGCCAGTAGGCGACATCAAAAAGATTGCCGATAAAGTTGTCATTAGGAGTTGTAATAAAAAATAAACCACCTTTTTTTAAAACGCCGTTAATTTCTTTGAAGGCCTTTTCCTCGGAACCTATGGGCAAATGCTCTAAAACAGTAAAAAGAGTTGCGGCATCAAAGGATTCCTTTTTAAAAGGAAGTTTAAATGTATCGGCTGCCAAAAAATTAGAATGCGGACTTGACTTAGTTGCAATTTGAAGTGCCTGAAAATTTAGGTCTATGCTAACCAAATCAGAATCTACTTGCTCAAACATTGTTTCATAACTGCCGGTCCAGCAACCGATATTGAGAATTCTTTTGCCAGATAGATAGGGTCTGGTCAATTCAAAATAAATCTTGTGAAACATATCCGGTTCTGAACTTTCAAATTTATCTAAATATTTTGGACTGGTTTTAACAGGCATATCAGTTTATGCTAAATTGCATTTTTTTAAACAAGTTATCGAAAATATTATCCCAACCATAGCTTAAGGCCATCTTTCTGGCATTCTCTCGTGTATTAGATAGGGCCTTATCGCTTTCTAACAATTCAATTATGGCATTCTCTATTTCTCTGACATTATAACTAATTGCTCTACCGGCTTTTAACTTTTCAATCTCAAAAGCCACCGGAGGAACTTTTGTTATAACAACAGCCAAGCCACAGGATAAATATAGTTTGGGCTTTGAAGGGTCATTGTAAAACTTAAGTGAATTAGTATCTTCCAAATAAGGGGCTAACCCTATGCTATTGTTAAGTAGTAATTTCTCGACATCATCCCGGCCTGCGACGGTACCCAAAAACTTAACTTTTTCCTCTAAGCCTAGCTCTTTAACTCTCTCCTCTAATGAAGAGCGTTGGTCGCCGTGACCGATAATAGTCAAATGAAGCTTATTAAATTTTTGGCATAATTTAGGCATAGCTTCAATTACCAATTCAAGACCATCTGTTTTAAAAAGACCCCCAATATATATGAGGCCGTATCTATCAATTTCACCCAATGGTATTTTTTTAACTCTTTTAGGGTTGAGACCGCTCACCTTTATAAGCTGTTTGCATGCTTTATTCTGGTTGATACCCATATCAAATCTTTTTTGGGCAATTCTTTCTGTCTGAATCCAGGCATAATCCGAATGATAAACGCAAAATTTATCAAGTTTGTGATATAAAAAATTCAAAAATCTATTATCAAACCTGCGAGGTGAATAATCAATGATATCGTAAACCACGGTCTTTACAATCTTTAAGCGCTTAAATAATATACCCAAAAGTGTATTTACTGCCTCAATTCCAACATAGAGATCGAATTTTTTCTTTAGCTTTATAAAAAAATATAATGTAGAAATTACATCGCGAATTTTAAAAAACGAATAAACAAAAGGGCTGCTTTGTATGTGCGCCTTACTCTTTTTTAACGGAAATAAACCCATAGGGAATCTGTAATGAGATATCTCTTTTCCCTTTCTGCAAACTACTGCAGTTGGACTTAAATCTTCGGAATAAGACATTGGCTGTTCAATAAAAGTAATTTCTAAGCACCTTTTTCTAAGATATCCGTATAAATCTTGGGGCGGTCCGGCAATATAAGTTGGCTTGTTTCCTACCTTAAAGGTATAACTAACTATAACTGCCCTAATTTTAGCGAGACTACCCCTGCCACTATTCATCATAATATAAGTTTTATGTTTTTCGTCTCATAAAATCTAATAAATGCCCTGCAACAGGCTTGATGCCCCGGGACAAATAAGTAATATCTTCCCAGGAACGAATTCTTTTAAGATGGTGAAACAAAAACCTTGGATCCAAAAATATCTTGTATATATCATCGCAGATATGCATAACCTCTTCGGGCGTCATATCCGGCGTTTTAAAAACTGTTTCAGTCATATCAAATTTATCGTAGTCCTTAGAGCCAAACCGAAACCAATTATTTTTTACGGCTTCTTCGTATAATGGTGTACCCGGGTAAGGTATGGCTATCGTAGATTGCAACATGTCGGCATAACCTTTGGTCATTAACCGCTTAGCCAGATTCATTGTATTTAAAGCATCCTGTTTTGTTTCCCAGGGATGGCCCACCATAATCGTAAGATGGATATCAAGGCCAGCCTCTTTGGCTATTCTGCAACCTTTGATAACATCATTAACGCTGCTGCCTTTGCATAATCTTTTTAAGGTTTCGTCATTGGCAGACTCTAATCCCAGCTTCATCAGGCGAAAACCGGCTTTCTTCATTAATTTTGCTCTTTCTGGCTTCAGATAATCAAAGCGAAAATTACAAGAAATATATATCTTTTTATTAAAACCTCTTTTAATCATACCTTCGCAAAATTGATTCAGCCATTTTCCTGAAGGAAATGTTCCGGTATCATCGAAAATTTCTTTTATATTATATCTTTCGATAAGCATTCCGATTTCATCTAAAAGTTTTTCGGGAGAACGGGTTCTAAAAGTGGGAAACAAAGTAGTCCAGGAACAAAATGTGCATTTCGCCCATGGGCAATCCCTGCCAACCATGGTATAGGTAAAAGGCGTACCCTTATAAAGTTTTTCTCCATATAACCGCCACTGGGTCAGCTCCCTATCTATGAAAGCTAAAGAATTAAGGTCATGATTTAATTTAAAAGGCCCTGTATTTTTTATAGACTCTTTTTCTCTAAACCAAATACCGTCTTCCAGGGGCGTTTTATCTCTTAGGTGTCTACAAATGTTTAAGAGTAAAAAATCATAATCGCCTCCAGTTATTACATAATCAACTTTGCAACTTTGCATACTCTCCTGGGGAAAGGCCGTTACATGGTCACCCATCAAGACCACAATACAATTTGGATTAATGCTTTTTAATTCATCGATTATGCGCCAATGTTGCTTGACAACGGGAGTTTTGGTCTCAATGGCTATAACATCAGCACTCTCTTTTCTAAAATAATCTAAAAATTTATCGTAGGACCACCTGTGGGCGATAGCATCATTCCAAATGACATTAAAGCCGTTCTCTTTCAAGACAGTGGCGGCACAAGCCGGAACAAACGGATAAATAAAAGAAGGGTTATGAAAATATTGAAACTGTCTATTCTGTCCTAACATAGGACAACCTTTAGCCATAGGCAGGGGCGGATAGGAAATAATAACTTTCATTCTTCTTTTAACCTCTTTTTTAGCATTCCTTTAACAAACCAGATTCCATAACATATATGAGTCAATAGGGAACTTATATATACAAAAAAAGTCAGTTTCAATTGCCTGCTTCTTAAGGCGCTATCTAAAAACATAATAGTTAGGTAGCTGATTATGCCTATCAAAAAAACATTTTTTAGAATTGGATTAAAAAAAGATAAAATTATCCCCGCCATAATACCTAAAACGAATAAAGAAGGTAAAAAATAAACTAAGCGCCTTGAGGTCTGGGGATATTTTTTGACAAAATAACCTCTATGGAGAGCATAACTGGTAACTTGCTTTAAATGAGGTAAAAAAACTCGACGACGGTGATGATAAACCAATACATTGGGAGAATATATAATCTTTTTGTTAAGGTTTCGCGTAATCTCGAGACAAAGCACAGTATCTTCCCCCGGCCAGTAGGTTGTTTTAAATCCCCCAATTTTTTTAAGGACATCTTTTTTGACTATGAGGTTGCAAGAAGGATAATCTTCAACTTCCCGGCTTTTTTTAGGCACATAACGATAACTAAGCTTGCCGCTTCCTAAAATTGACGAAAACACCAAGCCGCTGGCCTTTTGTCTTAAATCATCGGTTGACGGCGTAACTGCCGGGCCTCCAACAGCAGCCACATCCGGATTCTCAAAATAAGCTACGGCATGCTTTAGCCATCCCTTAGCAGGAAAGGCATCATCATCTAAAAAGGCTAAAATTTCGCCCCGAGCTTTATCTAAAGCAATATCTCTTTTCTCAGATGGACCCATAGGACCCGTTTCTATAATTCTGACCTTCTCTGTAAATTCATTCTTGAATTCCTCATCAGGTAAAATAATAATCTCATAATCATTATAATCTAACTCCAAACAATGCAAGATACATTCTTTAAGATTATCGTTAAATCTTTTAACCGGAATTACAATCGTAACCTTGGGATATATTTTCTTAGAATTTGTCATAGCATCTTAAAATATTTGTCCTGTAAAAAATTGGGCATTGCTATTCAAACTTTTCATTTACTCAACCCGTCCTTAGCTATTTTTAAATTCAATAATAATAAAACAAAGGAACTACAACACATTATTACCAAGACCGCATGCAAGCTAGGATGCCATAAGCTAATAAGCAATATCTGAAGAAAGACGCAGCAAAACAGCGGAAAAATATATTTTAGATTGTGCACGGATAAATGATAACAAATTAGTACGTGATTTAAGGCGAAAAAAGCCATAGCAATGCTGAATAATCTTATTAGAGACCTGCATTTAAGATAAGTCTCCGATGATAAATTCAAAATATAAGAAATAATTTGCGGATAAATGATAAAAATAAGTGCTGCCGTAAAACATAGACTTGCAGCAGCAATAAGACTTTTTTTCAATATAAGCCGGGTATCTTTCTTTTTAGCGTGAGAATCCGAGGACTTAGGAAACATAACGAGACTTATAGCGCCGGGTAAAAATAGTATCATTTTGCCTGCAAATTGAGATAAAGAATAATATCCTGCCTCTAAAGGTGTGAAAAAATGCTTAACTAAAACAATATCACTATTAGTTAAAATCATAAAGCAAAGCAAACTACTTGCAACGGGCCAAAAATATCTGTAGATTTCAGAATAACCAATTTGGGAATTATTTAAGGGATTTTTTAAATACGACCAATTTAATCGTAGTCCGTTCTTATTTAAATAGTTATTGAAAAAATAGAAAGACAAAACGAAAGCAACTACTGCTCCCAAAACAATAGCTATCAAGGCACCAAATACTTTAAATCCTAAAACCACCAGAATAATACCTAAAACTAACTTAACTCCGGCGTTTGTAACCATAGTTATTCCCATTTGCGAAAACTGTTGCAAGCCGTTTAAGCCACCTAAACCCAGAGGCACAAGGCAAGAGATAAATATAATAGCCCCTAAAAGGATAATATAGACTGCAGACTCTATATGCAGAAAAGAGGCAATGGGCTTACCAGCTATAACAAAAAGAAAAAGGATAATTAAGCCAAAATAGAATGCCTTCCTGGCTAAATTCAGAAGTAAGCTTTCTAATTTCTCCAGTTGTCCCAGGGCCCGAAATTTTGAAACAAATTTCGTAATAACAACTTGCATGCTTCCTGCCGGTATAGCGAAAATGACGTAAAAACTAAGCAATGAATTTAATACACCGTAGTTAACAATCGTTAGATTTCTGGCCATAAATAACTGATAAAGCAGGGCTAGGATATTTACCAGGCCCATAGCAATCAACATTAAAGCGCCATGTTTAATAAAATCATCCCAAGATTTAATATGGGATATTCTTTTTAATTTCTGCATTATTTTATTCATAATTACTTATAATTTAATTACGTTATCTTTTTTGTCTTTAGTATTTTTGTAGTATTTTTTGTATTGATGATTAAATTGCATTTTTTACAAGCACATTCCATTTCAAACAATAATCTATATATTCTCTCAAATTTCTATTTAAATCCTCAAGCGCAACTATAAATGAAGCAAGTGGCCAGGTCATAAATGTTTCTTATTATAATATCGTAAAATATACAAACGATAAAAAATGGCCATTGTATCCCGCCAAGTAACCAGGATATCTTTCACTTTTATCCTGCCAAAAGGACGTTGAAAATGCAATGTTATGGGGGCTTCAACAATTTTGTAGTTCAGGTGATGAGCTATAACCAAAAGCTCCAAATCAAAAGCATATCTCTTTATCAACGCCTTAGGGAAAACATCTTGTAAGACTTTGCGTTTAAAGAGCTTAAGACCGGTTTGCGTATCTCTGACAGGTAAACCAAAGATAAGTCGTGTAAGATAGTAATATCCGTTAGAGATAATTTTTCTCTGAAGAGGATAATTAACTTTGGACTCAGGATGTCTTTTAGAGCCAATAACTACATCTGCATTCTCCCTGCGCATAACATCAAATAGAGTTTGCGCTTGCTGGGGATGCAGGTCTAAATCGGCATCCAGAAAAACTATATATTCTCCAATGGCATGGCGGAAGGCCTTTTTTAAGGTTCTACCCTTACCGAAATTAGTTTGATTTCTCTTAACGCATACTTTCAGCTGGCCGGCGGCAAAATCCCTTGCCTTTTGATATGTATCATCGGTGCTACCATCATCCATAACAATAATCTCGTAATCACAGCCAAATTGATTAAAGGTATCAATGGTTTCCTGGATGCTGGTGATAATATGAGTGCTTTCGTTGTAAGCCGGCATTATTATAGTTACTTTGGCATTAAGATTTTTCATATCTATATTTCTCTGTTCGTTAAATTAATATGGAAATAAATTCAAAAACAATTAAATCGCTTTTATGCTTTTTGAAATTTATTACCTGTTTTTAAAGTAAAAATTAAAAGGGTAATAAATATCATTGTCCCGCTTAAGCCCAGGATAAAGATTACCTGCTTTAAGCTGGAATGAAATAAACCAAGAAGAGTGATATGAAAAATAGCTTGCAGTAATAAAATAAATACTATCTTCACTCTATGCATAGCTATATTATAATAAACTAATATAGTTACAAGAGCATAAGGCATAAGCGCAAAAACAAACATTCTTAACAAACCTGGCGCGGTCTCTAAATACACCTTATCTAGTAAAAATGAGATAATAAACCTTGACGTGGCAAACATTACCAAGGCCGCTAATAAACACAAACCAAAACTAAGGCACAATGTCCTTTTTAATAAATGCACGGCAGACTTATTCTGCGCAGCTAAAGTAGAAACTTTGGGAAACATACTGGCTCCCAGGGCCCATGGCAGATAAAAAATAGCCCTGCCAAGCATAGAGGCTGATGAATACTGGGCAGAGAAGCTTTGCAAAAAGTGCTGCACTAAGAGAATATCGATAAAACATATAATGTTGCCAAAGAGAAAAGCACCCAAAATCCACCAGCTACTTTTATAAAAATCGACTAAACTCACCTGTACCTGCTTTTCTTTTCCAAAAATTAACCCTCTTATCCAGTATAAAATTATAATAAAAGTAATCACATATGCCACAATAGAACTGCTTATGGCTCCTGTTACTTTAAAACCCGCATATACCAGTAATATTCCGGAAATCAATCTAATTAAAGCAAGTAAAATCATATTCAGAGACCATTGATTGAATCTCTCAAGGCCCTGCAAAAGTCCATAAGCTATGGGCACTACAAGAGATATTGCCAATAGGATTCCCGTAGCAATAACGGCTAAATTTGCGTCCGGCCTATTAAAAAAAGAGGCTATTTTTGGGGCAAAAGGCAAATATATAATAAAACCCAAAAAAGCCACGAGTGAAGTTTTGCCTAGCATGTGGGTAAACAGATAAGCTATTTTATCGGTTTCATTGTTTGCTCTATAATGGGAAACCTGCTTGGCTACCATAGTTAAACCTGTCATGCCAAGAATTCCTATCATCAAAGAAAGGGTTACCAGTGAATAAAAAAGAGCAAAATTATCGGGTGATAGGTTGTGGTTGGCATAAATTTGAAACAAAAAATTAAACAGACCGCCCAAAATGCTGGCCATAAACATAACACCGCCGTGTTTTAATAAATCATCTTCTAATTTTCTTTTAATAAAACTTTTAATCATTTCTTCTAAAATCACTTTCTATCTTTGGTAATACCCGGGGCATTGTGTGCATCTAATGAAACTACTTCTAAGATTTTGATAGGATAATTGAGGCAACCTGCGGGAGAAGTAAAAATTACTCATAATTTAAAAATTTTCTTAACCTTTTTAAAATCTTTTAACGCATTCCTGGTATCAAAAATTACTTTTGCAAACTTAACTATTAATCTATAATCAACGCTCACATGAGCAGTTAATATGCATACAAAATCATAAGTTGCTAAATTTTGCCTGGTGATTCTTCTGGA
>DAOVKU010000029.1 GCA_030631665.1 Candidatus Omnitrophota bacterium | reverse complement strand
CTCATGGAAGCATATTTACTTAAATGTTCTTCTATGACAGGGCCCATTTGAGCGAAAGCTTTTTCCGTCTCTTTGCGTATTTGATTAATGAGTCCCTGGTTGTTCTCATAATATTTATATACTTCCCGAAGACATCTATCGGGATTATTCATATTGCGTTCAACTATATCTGCTATCCCGGCATAGAATTTATCCGTTAAGCCCTTTAAATCATCAGCCATCAAACTGCTTCCCGATATAGACATTGTAAGAAATATTAATATAAAAATTTTATAAATCTTCCTCATCGTGGTCATACCTCCTTCAATAAGCACATAATTTATGGAACGACAGTAAACATAAATTATATGCGCGAATTGAATCCGCCTCAGGCGGATTAATTTAACCAACAGACTTATGTTCGCTTCTCTCCATAAGTCTGGGTTTCATTAAAACTGTTAATCTTTTTACCGGTCATTGCTTTTTTGAACGGGGCAAATAAATATTTTTTATCTCGGATATCCTACCGGTATAATATAGAGCGGCTCGCAATCTTTGGGACAGCCAAGTAATTTCTTTACAGCTCTATCGTCAAAGGCGCCAATGGGCACAGAGCCCAATCCTAAAGCAATCGCCTGCAGATGGATATTCTGGGCTATATGACCTGCCTCTATATGAGCATATCTTATGCCACGCTCACCGTATTTAACAGTTATCCTATTATAAACAGCGCAGATAACAAAATCGGCCTGCGCCAGGGCAATGCTGTCTTGCGAAAGAGCAGCTTCACTTAAAGGATGCCTTAAATCTTTCTGGTCGATAATTACTAAACCATGAGAAACAGGTATATACCGATAAAGACCATTGGAAGTCAAAAGATAAACCTCCATAGGATATAGGGCTCCTGCTGAAGGGGCAGTGCGAAAACCTCTTCTTTTTTCTGTTATGCCCTGAGCTGCCCACAAAAGCTGACTCAACTGCTCCAAAGATAAATTATCCTTTTTAAATTCCCTTATCGAGCGCCTTTTATTCAATGTCTCTTCAATAGACACGTTTCCTTTTATCTTTGGTTCGGGCAACTTAATTTCTTTAGCCATAATCTCCGCCTCCGGATTGAGAAAAGAAAAGATTAATAAGATAAATAATAACTTTGAAATTTTAATTATATAATTTTGCATATCTTTAAATTTTTCCTGCCCGCCTGAGACGAACGGAAATTTTCTTTAGAATCCCCTGTGCAATCCCAACTTGTGAGCATAATTAACGGCCTGGTTATGCTCGGCTGATGTAATCGGCCTTGAGAGTTCTTTTATTTTAAAAGCTTTATAAGCAGGATAATACTGGTTCATAATATTAATATAGGTTTCTTTTGAAATTTCGTTAGCTATAAACTCAAAGATTTGCCTGGTGCCGGCCAATGTGTGGGGTAAAACAAGGTGCCTAATAAGCAATCCTTTTTTAGCCACGCCGTTTTCATCCATAATTAAATCTCCGACCTGCCTGTGCATTTCTCTCAAAGCAGCTTTCATGATGGAAGGATAATCATCGGCATCTGAATATCTCTTGGCTTCTTTTTCATCGGCATATTTAGCATCAGGCATATAGATATCTATAATACCATCTAAGGATTTCAACGTTTCTACTTTATCATAACCGCCGCTATTATAAACCAGCGGTAATCTAAGACCCTTTTTTCTTGCGATAAGAAGAGCTTTTAAAATTTGAGGTACAATATGGGTCGGCGAAACAAAATTGATGTTATGGCATCCCTTCTCTTGTAACTCAAGCATAATGCGGGCTATTCTCTCATCAGTCATCTTCCGGCCCTCATATAGCTGACTTATATGATAATTCTGGCAAAAAACACATCTTAAGTTGCACCCTGCAAAAAAAATTGTGCCCGAGCCGCCAGAGCCAACTAATTCTCTTTCCTCTCCGAAGTGCGGCCCATAACTTGAGACCAAAGCATATTTAGCTGCGTGGCAGTAACCTAATTCGCCCTTCAGGCGATTAACTCCACAGTTTCTCGGACATAAGCGGCAATTACTTAATTTGTTATAAATCTTTAAAGTTTTTTCTTTCAGAACCTTGAGCGAAAGCATACTCAATTGATAATTATCGATTTATTTCTTCCCTTAATATTCTCTTTAAAATTTTCCCGGTAGCTGTAGTGGGCAGTTCTTTGCGAAATTCTATAATACGAGGAATTTTATAATCGGCTATTTTCTCTTTTAGAAAACTGATTATATCTTTGGCTTCTGCGTGTTCTTCTTCTTTTAAAAGAAGTACAGCAACTGAAATTTCACCTCTCTTGAGATCCTTTTTACCAACCACAGCCGCCTCTTCTACCTTGGGATGTGTTTTTATGATTTCTTCGACCTCTCTTGGATAAACATTCATTCCATGGATAATAATCATATCTTTCTTTCTATCAATAATGTAAACATATCCTTCTTCGTCAATCTTCGCTATATCTCCTGTAAAAAGCCAGCCATCTCTTATTGCCACAGCGGTCTGCCTGGGCAATTGAAAATAGCCCTTCATAACCATTGGCCCCTTTACGATTAATTCGCCGGGCGTATTGGCGGGTAGTTCTTGTCCCTTTTCGTCGACGACTTTAATTTTACAATTTGATAAAGGTAAACCAACTGAACCCAATTTTTGTTTATTTAACGGATTTAATAAAACCACAGGAGAAGCTTCTGTTAAACCGTAACCCTGAAGAAGTGTGATATTAAATTTCTTTTTGAAAGTGGTAATAATTTCCGGAGCAAGTGCAGCCGCTCCGCTTATGGCAAAACGAATAGATGAAAAAATAAGTAAAAACTTTGGGATATTAATCTTTGAAAATATTCTGAAAATACGCGGGATGCCTACCAAAATTGTGATGTGTCGTAAAAATATCAAACGCATAGCAGCAGGCAATTGTTTAAGGGAATAAACAAGATAAATAGTAGCACCGATTAATAGCGGAGTAAAAACACAGGTGGTCAAAGTATAGGAATGAAATATAGGTAAAAAAATTAAAAATCTATCTTTATAATTTATATCTATGGTTCGCAGGCATCCCTCAACATCGCTTATAAAGTTTTTATGACTGAGCAAGACTCCCTTGGGTTTGCCGGTTGTGCTTGAGGTATAAGAAATAACGGCTATGGCCTCTTCGCTTATTTCCTGCTTGGGTGGAGACGCATAACGCTTTCGGGATAAATCTTTTAAATATAGAAAATTTGGCTGGCGACTATCCGCCAGAATAATCTTTGATTCTATTTTTTCTCTTAAAGGGCGTAATGTAGGAAGAAATTCAGTTGAAGTTATTAGATAATCTGGATTGCAATTTGAAAGGATATAATCAAGTTCTTGTGTTTTTAAAAAAACATTTAACGGTATAGCAATGGCACCAAGACGAAATATAGCAAATAAGCCTATTACATACTGACTGTTATTGTGAAGAAGTATAGCGACCTTGCTTGCCTTTTTTATACCAAGTGAATAATAAAAACCTGCCGCAAGATTATCTATTTCTTCCCTAAGGCGGTGATAAGTCAATTTATCTTTCTGAAAAAAAAGAGCCTTCTTGCGAGGAAATTTTAAAGATATCTCTTTGAATTTCTCATATAGAGTCATCTTATGCAGCTACCTTCCAAGACATATTTTCATGCCTGCCATACAAGTATTATAGTGAATGGCAATAGTATCCTCTAAATTTAGAGCATAACCACCGGCTAAAACGACACAGACCGGTTTTTTGTTAGTCGCGCACAAGCCAAAAATTAATTTATCTCTTCTCCCAAAACCGTCTATGGTAAGCCTTAAACCTCCTAACTGGTCTTTCTGGTAAGGGTCGGAGCCGGCAAGGTAAAAAACAAAATCCGGTCTAAAAGTATCGAAAATGCGTGGAAGATTATCACTCAAAGATTTCAGGTATTTCACATCACTCACACCGTCCTCTAAATTTATATCCATGTCGCTCGGAGGTTTTATAAAAGGGTAATTGTTAAGTTGATGAATAGAGAAGGTAAAAACCCTTTTTTCTCCGGCGAAAATAGCGGCTGTGCCGTTACCCTGATGTAAGTCGCAATCGATGATTAAAGTTTTTTTACCGCCAAGTATAAGTTTCTTGGCGGCTACAGCTACATCATTAAAAATACAAAATCCCTCACCGTGATCGGGAAAGGCGTGATGAAAACCACCGCCTAAATGAATACCCAGCCCCGTACGCCTTGCCACCTGAGAAGCCATTATGGTACCGTTAACACAGATTAAAAAAGAATCACGTATGCCAAAAGAAAAAGGTAACTCGAGCATTAATTCTTCTTGAAGCGTTAAAGTTCCGTTTTTTATCTTATCTATATATTCATTTGTATGAACCAAAGACAAGTCTTCTGCTGTGACAGGGAGAGGTTCAATAAAATCATCTAAAGCTAAACCGCCTTTTTCAAGCAAGCGCTCGCGGATAAGCCTATATTTAGCGGTCGGAAAAACATGTCCTCCTATATCAACTTCATATTTTGGTGAGTAAACAATTTTAAAATCCGACTTGTCACTCATTTTTTAGTTAATTCAACGTAACAATCATTGCCAGACTGTTCAACTTTAACATGCCCCTCCCGGGCAAGCCAGCCAAGGCTCATCAATAACAAATCGCGTGGTTTACCAATATCTTTTATAATATCAGAAAAAACAACCCGACCATGTTTATCTAAGTAGTGCCATATATCACCTGCGGCTATGCCGATTGCTGTTATCATATTTCACCTCCATTTTCTTTTGAAACTCAAGCTTACAGAGCCTCATTTGCGTTCGTTATAACTTCCGCATCTTGGGCAGCGGGAAATAGAAAAATTCTTTGAATCAACATAGGTATAAGTGCATATTTCACACTGCCAGATAAACTCCTTTTTTTCGTTAGGTCCGGCTAAAACCTTTGTTTCTTTTTCTCCAAACATCCAAAAAATAGAAATAATACAAAGTACTGAACCAAGATATAAAGCAATACCAAAAGCAAAATCAACTTTAAACATTTCAATGAAACTCCGAATTTATAAAACGTAAGTATTCAAAAATTACATTACTTCTTGAATTGCCTGACTGGAGTCAGCATTAAATAAAAGTTTTATTTCTCCTTGCTGAAGTTTTCGATATGGTGCAAATTTAAAATTTCTAACATAATCAAGCCCTATTATATCTAAAGCATGCGAACCGCTGGAAATAACTCGCTGGCAAAAAATTATATCGCCGCTCGCATCTACCCATACTTTGATTTGGAGAGAACCGGCAATCTTTTCAGCAAACCAAACCGGTATTTCCGGTAAATCTGGTTTGGATATAAGCAATCTCTTTTCTAACGGCCCACTGATTTCTAAATTTTTATATTCCGGAAGCGAAAAATCTCTCTTTTTAAGCTCAGGATTAATTCTTATATAATCCTGACTTTGCATCGCTTTTATCTTTTTTAAGCCGATGGCCTGCGGCAATATATTTAAGGCATTTATTTTACTTTTAAAAAAATCATAAGTGGGATTGATTTTATTTAAAAGAGATAAATTCTCTTTCAAAAAAATTTTACTCAAAGAAACATTCACACAATTAATTTGAGGGAAACTGGCATAAGAAAAAGAACCCACTTTAATCTCCGGGCTAATTAAAAGAAAAACTAAAAAATGCACCGAAATAGAAATTAAAAGCGAGGTTTTAAATATTTTATTATTAAACATTTTAAATACCTAACAATACAAATCCCATTCTGCCGCACACTTAGTCTGAGGCAAAACAGACAGGCCTGCCTGCCTCCGGAAAAAACTTTTTGATGGACTTTTGATAAAATAAAAATTACTTCGATTTAGTAGCAATATTTATCTTGGTTATACCTTGCTGTCTACACATATCCCAGATTTCAACTATTTTGCCCATTGATGAGGACTTATCAGCCATTATCAAAAGAGGTTTTTTGCCTGTAGCGGCTTCTACAAGAAGAAGCTTAAGTTCTTCTTCTGTAACTGGTTTATTGTAAACATAAAGGCAATCTTCTTTATCTATAGTAATTATTAATTTATCATCCAATAACACCTTGCCGGACACCGCCTTTGGCAAGTTAATTTTTATGCCTGCTTGAGAAACAAAAGTTGACGTAAGCATAAAAAATATCAAAAGTAAAAAGATAACATCTATAAGGGGAGTAATGTTAATTTGCACAGAAGCAAATTTGCTCCTTTTCTCAAAATGAAAGAGGCTTTTTTTCCATACATCTTTAAATTGCGGCATTCACTCACTCCTGTATTCTCTGGGTTAAAATATTAATTAAGTCTGTAGCGCTTCTTTCCATATCCAGAGTCATATTTTCAACACGGCTAACAAGATAATTATAAATTATAAAAGCAGGTATGGCTACTACCAGGCCAGCTACAGTAGTAAGAAGTGCTTCCCATATACCGCCGGCTAAATCCCCGGGGCTAACCGGGCTAAGTGCTGTCGCCTTTTCCTGGATTACTTGAAAAGCACGCACCAGTCCCATTACCGTTCCAAGAAGACCTAAAAGAGGCGTAATGCTGGCAATAGTAGAAAGAATGCCTAAGTTTTTCTCAAGGCGCGGTATTTCATGGATGCCAGCATCCTCAATAGCTTCTTTTATTTCCTGCTTGCTTCTATCGTGTTTCAAAATAGCTGCCTTAACTATGTGAGCAATTGGCCCGGGTGTCTGCTCGCACAGTTCAATGGCTTCCATGATACGATTGCGTTTTAAAGTATTGGAAATACTATCCATGAATTTATTAGTATCTATTTTGGCTCGATGCAAATGCCAAAGACGTTCAAAAATAACAGCTACCGCCAATATAGACGTCAGAAAAATCAAATACATTATCGGTCCACCCTTTTGGAAAATTTCTAACATTAATATGCCTCCTTTTTTTCTCTAGAAACCGAAGGGCAGAATTCAGAAAACAGAAAATTTATTATACTTTTTTTCTGTCTTCTGTTATCTGTCTTCTGTTATCTGTTTTTTGTGTCTGAGAGTTTTTTTAATTTACTTTTAGCCAATTCCGAAACTTCTGTATTTAACTGAGATAATTGAAAATAGATTTTCTGTGCTTCTTCAATTTTACCCTGTCTCTGATAAATGTCGGCGGCCTGAAGTTGCGCCCTTTCCTTCCAGAAAGTAGAATCGGGATAAAGATATACTACGCTGAAGAATTCACTTAATGCCTCTAATAGTTTATCTTCATCAAGATAAGTCTTTGCGATTTGAAACTGAATCTGGGCATTAAAATCTGATCTTACTTCAGTTAGGGCATGTTTATAATTTTGACGCGCTAACGCAAATTCACCCCGGCTTAGCTGAATATCAGCTTTCTTCTTGCATGAAAGCAACGCAAAATTACTATCTGGATATACGGCGATAATGCTATCATAAATATTTAAAGCTTTTTCAAATTCCGCTAATTCCAGAAAAACATCTGCTTTCTCAAAATTAATCTTTAGTTTTATGCTATCTGTAGTGCTCAAATTAGAAGCAAGTTCAAAAAATCTCAAACTGGCTTCCTTCCCTCCTTTTAAATAAGCTATCTTACCAAGCCAGTAATAGGCCAAAGATTTAAAATAATTGTTATTTGATTCTTGCGCAAGCAAGTTAAACTGTTTCTCTGCGACTTGATAATTATCACACCTTAAATCATACTGCGCCAACCAGAGCCTGGCTTCGTCTTTTATCCCAATATCCTGACTACCTTCGGCCAGTCGAGTGAATTCTTCTCTGGCTTCTTTTTCTTTGCCGCAAGCAAAAAATGTCTGGGCTATCTCGAATTTAACACGTTCTTTATGTTCTGAATCCCCAAAATCTTTTTTAAGTTTTCTGAAAGTCTCAAGAGCCCTATTAAATTCTCCCAGATTATAATAACAATACCCTTCACCTAACATAGAAAGTTCCCTGTACTGACTATCAGGAAAATTGAGCGTTATATTATGGTAGCATTCAAGGCTCTTCTTATATTCGCCTTTTTTTAAATATAGCAAAGCCAACATATAATAGGCCTGGTCTATCAGCTTGCTATCCGGAAAATTGCAAATGAGAGCATCTAATGAAACTATGGCCTCATTGAAACGGGCAATTCTTTCTAATACAACCGCTAACTGATACTGAGCATAGTCACTATAAAAAGAATTGGGATAATCTTCAAGTACTTTATTATAGGCCCCCATAGCTTGTTTATGTTCGCCTTTGTCTAAATAGGTATCTCCAAGGCGGCAAAGGGCAATTATTTTTAACATTTCATCTTTGGAAATTTTTTCCTGCGTTAATTTTTGAAGTTCAGCTATGGCCTCTTCGTATCGTTTGAGCCGAAGATATGTCCACCCCAGATTATAAAAAACTTCTTCTTTAAGCGAGCTTTTCGGAAATTTCTGTTTAAAAATGTCGTAGAAAAAAATGGCTTTTTCATATTTACCTTTTTTATAATAAGTATCGGCAATCAAAAAGTAACTATCATCAGCCAGGCCATAATCCGGCTTATCCTTTTCGGATTCAGCTAATTTTTCAAAAACCAGGATAGCGGCATCATTTTGGCCGAGTCTTCTAAGAGACTTGCCTTTTAAGAAAGCAACTTCTTCCAAAAATGGAGAGCCTGGATTTGTTTCTACTAATTCATCAAAAACAGTAACGGCATTTTTATATTCTTTGAGTTCAAAATAAGCTATGCCGATTTTCTTTAACGCCTCTTCTTTTTTATCTCCTTGAGGATTAACCTCAAGAGTTTTTTTGTAAAAATCGATTGCATGCTGGAAATCAGAACTCAGAAAACTATTTTCGCCCAACTGAAAATAAATTCTGTCTATGGACGGACTTTGCGAAAACTTTTTTAAACATTTAGTTAATATATTATTAGATTCACCAATTTTTGCCAGTTTATATAAACTCTTGGCCATCTCAACATAAGTAGCTTGTAACAAGTCGGATTGGGGAAAATGCTTTATAATAAATGCACATTCTTCTCCGGCCTTTTTATAATTGCCGTTCATATTGGCAATAACAGCTAAATAATAATGTGCATAATCTAGAAAATCTGATTTGGGAAAATCGTCGATAATTTTTTTAAAAAGACTTCGGGCCACAGCTAAATCCAGTCCTTCCAGGTATATTTTGCCTATCCAATAATAAGCCTCGTCTTTTTCGCTCAAATCGGAAGACGAAATTATTTTTTCAAACTCACCAAGGGCAAGATGAAATGCTCCATTTTCACAATAGGAACGTCCGAGTAAAAGATAGGCGGAGTTTATGTTTTTGCTTTCCGGGAAGGTATCAATAAAAGCCTTTAGTTTCTCAATAGCTACATCGTAAAAACCATCACAGAAGGACTGTTGAGCAACGTAAAAAACACGTTTTTCACTAACAACCTGTGCTTCTGAGCTATTAATAAAAAAGAGAGTTGTAAAAAATAAAAGGAATAAATATGTGCTTTTCTTTTTCATTTTATCTAAAAATTACTTTCCGGCGAACGTTATTGAGGAATGTTTAACAATGACCTAAAGCTATTTTAACATTAAGTAAATCTCACTTCAAGAAAAATTCCATGAGTACGTAATTTATGGAATGCTAATGCACATAAATTACTGTGCGAATTGAGTCAGAAGGCAAAAGTCGGAAAACAGAAAAAAAGATTATGATTATCAAAAAATATATTTTTTTGCACTGTTTTCTGTTATCTGTCCTCTGTCTTCTATTCCAATTTAGTCCCTTGACCACAGCATTTTGCTATGCTATAATTTGAAATAGAGGTATTTTAAATGATGCAAAAGTTGTATCAGAAAATAGTAGCACAAAAAGCAATTGTTTGGGGATTACTTGCAATTCTTATGTTGCTAATTTGTATTTCCTTCCATACCATTAAAGACTTAATGCAACTCAATAGCAATCAAATGAATATAGCACTGGCATATCCAAAGGTAGATACACCTTCTCGTGCTGTAATTCAGAACATACAAAATTCTCCGGGTGATTTACAAACTACCAGGGGTCTTAATATCGACAGCAGCAAGCGAATTAAAGCAGAAGATATTATCATCCTAACCAAAATATCTAAATCCAATTCGCCTTCGATAGCAATTGATATCCTTAGCATTGAAGAACAAACCAGTCCGCGCGTTGATGACTTTTCACATATGGCGAAAATCGCAAAATATTCAACAAAAGACCTTCCACGCGATATCAACCTTGAGCCGTCCAGTGAAATTAGAGTTAGGGCTTATCCGGAAGATACCCCTAAAAATTCTTTTTTTATTATCGCCGACAGAAATACTGCTGTACATAAAATAAATAAAAAACCTATTTTGAATGATATCTGGGATACGGTAGCCTCAGATTACACCCGTTTTTACTCCGGTGACCGTTTGACACGCATGGGTATCGCTTATGGCATTGGCGGAATAATGGCTAATACCGCCATAGATGAAGACATTCAAAAATGGTACCAAAAAGACTTACACAGTTCCGGCACTGATAATGTGGCGGAAATAACCAAGATGTTCGGAGAGGGTAAATATTTAATTCCTTTATCCTTAGCGGCGGCAAGTGTGGGCGCTATTATCTCCACCGAAAATGAAATATCCGTCATTGGCAAGTGGGGACAGGGCGCCACCCGAGCCTATCTTCTGGGTGCCCCACAACTGTTAGTGATGCAGCGAGTTGTGGGAGCTTCGCGTCCTGGAGAAAACAGTTATGGCTCCCGCTGGGATCCTTTTAATGATGCAAACGCCGTTAGCGGTCACGCTTTCATGGGTGCCGTACCTTTTCTTACCCTGGCTCATATGAGCGAAAATAACCTTATGCGCTATGTTTATTACGCTGCCTCCACTTTAGCCGGCTTTTCCAGAATTAACGACGATGCACACTTTACCTCTCAGGTATTTCTGGGCTGGTTTATAGCGTGGGAAGCTGCCGGTACTGTTTCAGAGGATACAAAAGAGAATAATTTTAGAATCCAGCCCATAGCTTTACAAGATGGCGGCGGCGTACAATTGAGCTGGCATTGGTAAAAGAAAAAGAGGGCTTTCTTTTTTTTCAAAAGAAAAACCCTCTTTTTATCTTTAAGCACAAAGTTGTTTTTATTTCTTTTTTTTCTTTTTAACAACCTTCTTTTTCTTTTTCTTTCCGCCCCTTGCCATTTTAGCTTTCGAAATATCGCCTTGTTTGTCAATGAAATAAAGATAGCCAGGCTCTTTTTTAATGCGGCATTTTAATACCTTCGTTGCCATTTAATTCACCTCCTTTCATTTTTAACTGGTAATTTTTAGTATAAAATTTTATTTCTTTTTAAAAAGCATCAAGATAACACCAACGATTAAACCAGCCAGGAATGTCATGAACAATGTAAGCGCCAGCGAAGTTTGTCCGCCAAAAAATAAAAATCTAACAGATGTGGGGTTCTGATTCTGCAAAATAAAAATTAGCAGAAGCGCAAAAATAACTGCTATGGTTATTAACTTAGCTTTCATTTAATTCCCACCTCCTTCTCATTTAATTTCCCACTCTTACATATTCCGTTATAGATTTTAAAGTCGCTATAGCTGAAAGAATAGCCATATATGAAGTTTTAGGATTATCATGGGAAGGCAGGTTGTTTGTCTGTGTCATGAGTTGCCCAAAATCACCTTTCACCACCACTGTATGAGAATTAACCTTTGCGCCCGGGCAACAAATAATCTTGACTATAGTCTTCTTCCCTCCTATGCCAGCTAAACTGAAAATAGCCGATACATTGACATTTTTTGGAAAAGCCTTAATGGCATCTTCTGCCTTACCTTTAAAAATTACCTTTTGTCTTTTTAGGGAATTTAAGTCTATTTTATTTTTAATCAAATAAGGGGCTCCACGAAGTGCCCGCGGTGGTTTTTTGGTAATTAAGGTAGCCGTTGAAATCCCGGCTGCGGCAGCTGACTTCACTCCATCCAATCCACATAAGGCCCCACTCGGAAAATAAAGATGTTTCTTCTTTTTATTTGCCAGTCGAAAAATATCTTTCCTGTTAATCAAGCCACCGATACTCATTATCATTGCTTCTTTGCCGGCCAGGAGTGTCTTTTTAGCTATAGAAGCAGAAATAGAAGCTGAGGCAGCTTCGATAACCAAATCACTTATTTTTATAAGCGCATCCGCAGACAAAATTTTCGGTTTTGTTTTAAAAAATCTAATGGACGCTTTGGCCTTATCGGTGTTTTTATCGCAAACAGCCACTAATTTTATCTTACCCTTAAAATCCTTTTTTATGGCTTTAATGAGTTGACCGCCGATTGTGCCACAGCCAATAATACCGACCTTAATCATCTTACCTCTATCATAATGCTTCTTGTTAAAAATATCAAGTATCTTTAAATTATAATATTGTCTATTAAGCGTACCTGCCCAAAACGACAGGCAATAGCTATTAACGTCCCGCTTTTAATTTTTTTGACGGGTTTTAAACTTTTGGTGTTGACTATTTCGACATACTCAAGCCGCGCTGTCTTTTTGTTATTTATCATTTTAAAAATGATATTTTTAATTCTATTGGCGTCCCTTATACCTTTTTTGAAGAGATTCCCGGCTTTTTTTAAACTGGCGTATAAAACCCGCGCTTCTCTTCTCTCTTTAGGGGAAAGATATTTATTTCTTGAACTCAGCGCCAGGCCACCTTTTTCCCTGACAGTTGGCAATACTTTTATTTTTACAGAGAAATTCAAATCCCTGGTCATTCTTTTTATGATAATAGCTTGCTGTGCATCTTTCTGACCAAAATAAGCTACGTCGGGATAAACAATATTAAAAAGCTTGCTAATAAGGGTAACTACTCCCTTAAAATGGCCGGATCTCGAGAGCCCACATAAACAATCACTCAGGTCTTCCACGTAAACAAAAGTCCTGCAATCTTTAAAGTAGACATCTTCTTTGCGTGGATAAAAAATACAATCGACCTTTTCTCTACTAGCTAGATTCCTATCGCGCTTGAAATCCCTGGGATATTTATCAAAATCTTCGGTTGGTCCAAACTGGGTGGGATTAACAAAAATACTTACAACTAAAAAATCATTTTCCGCTCTAGCCTCTCTAATAAGAGAAAGGTGTCCGGGGTGCAAATAGCCCATAGTCGGCACAAAACCGATTTTCTTGTTTTGCTTTTTAAGCTGCCGGCTTAAACGCTGCATTCCCTTAACGCTCTTGATTATCTGCATGACTATTCTTTAATTCGCTTAAAAGCTGGCTGACTGTCTTTTCGTGTTTCGGTATAAACAATTGAGGCGCAAGCTCGTTTAAACCATATAAAACAAAATACCGCTTGTGCAATTTGGGATGGGGGATAATTAAAGTTTTCCCTTTTAACAACAAATCATCAAAAGTTAAAATATCGATATCTATGGTCCGGGGAGAACTTTTTTCATGCTCCTTTGGGCGACCGAGCTTACGTTCTATCTTTTTTAATTTACCAAGTAAGTCTATAGGAGAAAGGTTTGTTTCTGTTTCGCAGACAGTATTCAAAAACTGAGGTTGATGAGGATTTCCTTCGGCTTCAGTTTCAATTATAGAAGAAATTCTTAGCACATTTATAAGCTCCTCTTCTTTGAGGGCTTTTAAGGCTAACTCAATATAATTGCGCCTATCATCTAAATTTGAGCCAAGTCCAAGATAAACTTTAGCCATGGAACTTTTTAATTCTTTCCATTGATTCCTTAATACGGCCTACACTTACCGTCAGTGCAAATCTTATAAAACCCTCTCCATTCTGGCCAAAGCCAACACCAGGTGTGACCACAATGCCATATTTATCAAGCAAGATCTTAGATAATTCCATAGATGTATAGCCGGATAACACAGAGGCCCAGACATAAAAAGTGGCTTTTGGTTTATTTATATTCCAGCCAAGTCCTTTTAAGCCCTCTACCAAAAGATCGCGGCGTTCTTTATAAATAGATAAGAGTTCCGCGAGGTGATCTGTATTTGAGAGAGCGACAATACCGGCAAACTGCACAGCCCTGAATATACCGGAATCAATATGGGATTTTACCTGCGCCAGACAATTGATAACTTTTTTATTGCCCAAGGCAAAACCCATTCTCCATCCCGTCATATTATAGGTTTTGGATAACGAATGAAATTCTATTCCAATTTCCTTGGCACCATCTACTTCAAGAAAACTTACCGGTTTATAACCATCAAAGGCAATTTCAGAATAAGCCGCATCATGACAAATAATAATATTGTTGTCCCGGGCAAATTTTACCGCTTCCTCAAAAAATTCTTTACTTGCTGTGGCAGTAGTTGGATTGTTAGGATAATTTAAAAACATCAATTTTGCCTGCCTGGCAACTTGACGATCTATATCTTTAAAAACAGGCAGAAAATTATTTGCTTCTAAAAGCGGCATCAAATAAGGAACTCCACCAGCCAAAATTGTTCCTGATTTATAAGGAGGATAACAAGGATCCGGCACCAGAGCTACATCACCGGGATTCAGAAAAGCCAGGGGAATATGAGAAATACCTTCCTTAGAACCAATGAGTGGTAAAATTTCCGTGTTAGGATCTACCTCTACGCCAAATCTGCCTTCATACCATTTTGCTGCTGCCTGGCGTAATTGCATAAGGCCAAAATTTGTGGGATATCTATGAGTTTCAGGATCCTGGACGGCTTCATAAAGACGTTCGATTATATGTTCCGGAGTGGGAATATCCGGATCGCCAATACCAAAATCAATCAAGTCCTTGCCTTTGGCAAGCGCTTCTTTTTTTAACTCATCTAACTGCGCAAAAAGATAGGGAGGTAATTTTTTAAATCTATCTGCCGTGTTTATTTTCAGGCCCATATTTTTTTCCTCTGCATCAAAACATCCTGCATATTATATAGACCTTTTTTCTTATCACAGACAAACTGCGCCGCTAAAAGAGCTCCAATAGCAAAGGTATCTCTGGACTGAGCATGATGCGTTAACTCTATGCGTTCTCCTTCTCCTGCAAATACAACGGTGTGGTCTCCGATAATTTTTCCGGCACGGATAGCATGAATACCAATTTCCTTTTTTGGCCTGGGGCCGGTTTTTCCACGGCGCCCGTAACGAAGAGCCTTTTTGAAATCAAGACCAAGGCACTCGCAAATAATTTTAGCCATAGTTAAAGCTGTTCCGCTAGGAGCATCTTTTTTCTGATTATGATGGGTTTCTATAATTTCGATATCGTAATACGAGCCTATCTTTTTTAAGATATCAGTCAATATTCCAAAAAGCAAATTAATGCCTAAGCTCATGTTGGATGATTTTACAATGGGGATTTTTCCCGAAGCCGATCTTATTTTTTTCTCATCCGCTTCACTTAAAGCTGTTGTTCCAATAATCACAGGTTTCTTCAGAGCCACGCAATCTTTAAGATGAGTTATGGTTGCCTGCGGCGAGCTAAATTCAATTAAAACATCGGCGTTTTCCAGTGCCTGGCGGCAATTGTCTGCAATGAATGCTCCAGACTTTTTCCCGTTTAAATATTGGCCCAGGTTTTTGCCTATATGCGCAGATTTTTTATTTTCTATTCCGCCAGCCAAAAAAAAGCGCCTATCCCGGAGAATAAGTCGGCCAATTCTCACACCCATTCTTCCGCAACAACCTGAAATAACTACTCTAATCAATTTCATCTTTTCCTCTCTAACCCGAATATAGAAATTCCTAAATTGTGTGGGTGTGCGAGGCTTAACCTCGCACACTACGCGGTGATAGCGGGAAATAGTATTTTCGTGTTTTTTTCCTAAATTCTGAATTCCTGCCAACAGGCAGAGGCAAGCAGGGATTCTAATTACTAAGTTTATATTTTTCTAAAACAGCTTTTAATTTCTTTTCGTTTTCCGGCTGCATTGGACAAAGCGGCAATCTTAATTTTCCATTTAATCTACCTATAATTTTCATGGCTGTTTTAACTGAAATTGGGTTGGTTTCAATGAACATGGCCTTAAACAAAGGGAATGATTCATAATGGATTTCTCTGGCTCTTTCTAAATTATTATTCAAATAGGCGCTAACCATTTCAGCTATCTGCCGGGGAATAATATTATTAGCTACCGAAACCACACCACTGGCACCAACAGCCATCAAAGCCAATGTCATAGAATCATCTCCGGATAAAACACATATGTCACACAGAGAAAATATTTTTGAAACCTGATCAACGCTTCCTGACGCTTCTTTAATAGCCACGATATTATCAATCTTAGATAACCTGGCTATTGTCTCCGGCAACATAGAAATGCCTGTACGCGAGGGGACATTATAAAGCATAATTGGTATATCTACTTCCTGGGCTATTTTTTTATAATGTAGATACTGGCCTTCCGGCGTAGGTTTATTATAATAAGGAGTAATTATCAAAGCTCCGCTTGCACCAACTTCCTTAGCGTGGCGGGTAAGCTCTAAAGCCTCTTCTGTAGAATTTGAGCCGGTGCCTGCTATAACCGGAATTCGTCCATTAACAGTCTCCACGGCAATTTTAACAGTCTGCTTCTGTTCTTCATGAGTAAGAGTAGCCGCTTCACCCGTACAGCCACAGGGAACAAGACCATTAGTGCCACCTTTTATCTGAAATTCAATTAATTCTTGATATTTCTGCTTATCAAGTGAACCATCATCTTTAAATGGCGTAACTATGGCAACAAAACTACCTTTCCACATACTTCACCCTCCACAATAATCTTAAGTGCACTAAAATACAAGTGCAGCGGTGTGTTAGTTTATAAATTTATTTTTCCCTCAAATACCAGTTTGGCTTTGGCTTCAAGATATAAAGCTTCTATTTTTGGTTTAGCGCCCTGGATATAAACTGTTAAAACTTCTCCGCCCCGGGTAATTACAGATACGGGCGTCTTCACTTTATCAAGCAAGAAAGCTACCAAACTACTTGCGCTTGCCCCCGTTCCGCAGGCAAGTGTTTCTCCTTCTACTCCTCTTTCATAGGTTCTAATTTTCAGGGAATTCGGCGAAGCAACTTCAATAAAATTGACATTTGTGCCAGCGGGTTGAAAAAACTCATGGAAACGAATCTTGCCCCCCAGGCCAGCTATATCTTCTTTGTCTATATTACTACTTAAATATACCACATGCGGAACGCCGACGGCAACATAATTTAAATTCATCTTTTCCCCGTTGACATCAAGAGCGAAATTTAATTTTAAGTTTCTGGGGTCGGTTAATTTAATACGAGGGCTATCTTCTTTTAGAAAATCAACGGTTATGCTCCCCGCCTTGGTTTCTATATTAAATCTGTCTTGCTTTAAGTTTTTAATCTTTCTTGCATATTGAGCAAGACAACGAATACCATTACCGCACATCCCGGGCTCTGAGCCATCAGGATTAAATATACGCATTCTAAAATCACAGGCTGATGACTCATTGTAAATAAGTAAGCCATCTGCGCCAATAGACTTTCTTCTCCGGCATAAAACTTTCGCTATTTCGCTTAAATTTTTTGCCCTTGGCACATCTTTTGCATCTATAATTATAAAATCGTTTCCCGTGCCTTCTGCTTTTACAAAAGAAAGTTGCATTTTTTTAAAAAATTTCTTTCGAAACTAAATCCGCGTAAGTTTCTCTTTTTCTGATAAGATAAAACTTGTTCTTTTTAACAAGTACTTCCGCCGCTCTGGGACGAGAATTATAATTAGATGACATAGAAAAACCATAGGCGCCAGCACCAAGGACAACCAATAAATCTCCTTCTTTGACACGAGGAAAAAACCTGCCTTTAGCCATAAAATCACCGCTTTCACATATTGGGCCGACGATATCAATTGGCTTGCTGAACTTCGAAGAAATCTTTACCTGTGGCACAATATTGTGATAAGCACCATATAAACTCGGACGAACTAAATCATTCATGCCGGCGTCGATAATAACAAAAATTTTCGACGGCGTTTCTTTCACATAAAGAACTTTTGCTACTAAAACACCGCTATTTCCGGCTATAAACCTTCCCGGTTCTAAAATTATCTTAGCATTTGTTTGTCTGAGAAAAGAGGAAATGTTTTTAGCAAAACTGGCGGCGGTTTGCGGTTTTTCTTTTAAATAAACTATACCCAGCCCTCCCCCGATATTTAAATAATTAATTCTGATATCTTCCTTTCTTAAAATTTTTATAAACTTAACAATCTTTGAAAGTACTTGCCGGTATGGCCTGGCTTTGGTAATTTGAGAGCCGATATGTACATGCAGGCCTTCTATGGATAAATTAGGAAAATCGCCTCTTTTCTCTAAAATCTTCTTGGCAGTTTTAAAATCAAGCCCAAACTTATTCTCTTTCTTAGAAGTAGTAATATAACTATGAGTACCGGCTGTTACATCGGGATTTAAACGGATAGCTATTCTTACCTTCTTTTTCATTTTTCCGGCTACATTATTTATTAACATAAGTTCCGGCAGAGATTCAACATTGAAAAATAAAATACCTGTTAAAATAGCCCTT
>DAOVKU010000024.1 GCA_030631665.1 Candidatus Omnitrophota bacterium | reverse complement strand
GGTAAAACCGGGAGCATAAAGTAATTGGAGTAAAATATGGTAAAGGGAAAAAAGACAAAATCCAAGAAGAAAATACACAAAAACATACCTAAGGGCATTGCACATATCCAGGCGACTTTTAATAATACCCTTGTCACTATAACAGATGAACGAGGAAATGCTGTTTGTTGGGCTTCCAGCGGGAATTCTGGATTTTCAGGATCGAAGAAATCCACACCCTTTGCAGCGCAAGTAACAGCTCGTACTGTTGCCAAAAAAGCCATTGATTGTGGCATGAAAGAGGTTGAAGTATACGTTAAGGGTCCTGGTTCTGGAAGAGAATCGGCTATACGAGCTTTACAAGTAGCTGGTCTCAATATAACTTTAATCAAAGATGTTACTCCTATTCCGCATAATGGATGTCGACCACCAAAGAGAAGGAGAGTATAGGGCAACTTAGGAGTTACGAATCACACTGTTACGGGAAAAAATAGAAATTTATTACTCATAATTCTTACGACTAAAAGGAGAAAGTAATGGCAAGAAATATAGGCCCAGCATGTAAGTTGTGCCGGCGTGAAGGCATGAAACTCTTTCTGAAAGGGAAAAAGTGTATAACTGAAAAATGTCTTTTTAATAAAAGAAATTTTTTTCCCGGTCAACATGGGCAAACAACAACAAGAAGAAGAAAGCTCTCTAATTACGGCATGCAGTTAAGAGAGAAGCAGAAAGTAAAAAGAATCTATGGAATTTTAGAGAGACAATTTAGCAATTATTTCAAAAAAGCCGCTAGGAGTAAGGGGATTACAGGTCAGATTCTTTTACAATTGCTTGAACGCCGAATTGATAATGTGATTTTTCGAGGCTGTTTTGCCATTTCCAGAAAAGGGGCTCGACAGCTTGTAGCCCATGGCCGTGTATTAATTAATGGGCACAGGGTTGATATTCCCTCATGTCTTGTTAAAGAAAAAGATGAAATAGAAATTATTAAGAAAGCTAATATAGTCAAAAAAGTTAAAGATATGTACGAAGAAATAAAAGACAGAGGTGTGCCGAGTTGGCTCGGTGTAGATATAAAAAATCTCAAGATACAAATTTTAAGATTGCCCCAGAGGGAAGATATACAGATTCCAATTCAGGAACAGCTTATTATTGAATTATATTCTAAATAGAAGTTGCTGAAGCGACTTTTGATTGTATAGATTAAAACTAGGTTTCGCAGATTAAAGGATAGTGGAAAATTATCTGTGTAACTAAATTTTTGATATTTTCCAGTGAGAACTAAAGAAAAAGTCGGAGGTATTATAGATGGGAGTTAGATGGAGAGGTTTTGAAGTGCCCAGGATGCTTGTGTGCGATGAAGGTACACTCACACCCGAATACGGTAAATTTATCGCTGAACCCTTTGAACGAGGCTACGGATCAACTTTGGGTAATGCTCTTAGACGTGTGCTTATTTCTTCGATTGAAGGTGCAGCTGTAACTTCGGTTAAGATAGAGGGTGCTTTGCATGAATTTGCCAGCATTCCCGGAGTAGTTGAAGATACAGCTCAGATAATTCTCAATATAAAAAAATTAGTTTTGAGATCTCATTCTCGAGAACCAAAGATTATATCTTTGCGTATTCAGAAAAAAGGGGAAGTAACAGCCAGAGATATAATTACAGATGAAACAGTGGAAATTCTAAACCCTGACATTCATATTGTCACTCTTAGCAAGAATATTAAGTTTGATATTGACATGGAAGTCAATAAGGGCAGGGGTTATGTTACGGCTGAACGCAATAAAAAAGAAAACCAGCCAACTGGTTTTATTGCCATAGACTCAGTTTTTTCGCCTGTCAGAAGGGTTAATTTTGATGTAGAGGATACGCGTATCGGTCAGGTTACGGATTATGACAAATTGATATTGGAAATATGGACCAATTCGGGTATCAGCCCCAAGGAAGCACTTATCTATGCCGCCAATATTTTTCAAAGACACTTGGATGTTTTTGTTAATTTTGGTAAGCTTCCCGATGAAGAAGAGATTAAGGATAAAACGTCTGAAGAAGAAGAATTAGAAGAAAAGCTTAAAACGCCGGTTTTAGAACTTGAATTATCAGTAAGAAGTGCTAATTGCCTCAGAGAAGCGAAAATAAAAACCATTGGTGATTTAGTTAAAAGAACCGAACAGGAAATGTTAAAATATAGAAATTTTGGCAAAAAATCATTAAACGAAATTGGCTCCATTATGGAAAAAATGAGTTTGCGGTTTGGTATGAAACTTGGAAAGAAGAAGAAGGCAAGACATAATTTAGCGACCCTCAAAAGAGAATGAGCTAAACAACATGTCTGAATTTACCCTTGGTATTTGGGAATCATAAGATTCTGTGCCGGTGAGCAGGAATTCCCCTAAAATTGCGTTGAGATCATTGAAGGAGATATCATGAGACACAGCAGAAGAACAAAAAAATTTGATAGACATTCCTCTCATAGACAGGCTATGCTGAAAAATTTAGCCAAAAACCTGCTTATTCATCAAAAGGTTAAAACTACGCTTGCAAAAGCTAAGGAAGGGCGTAGGTTAATAGAAAAATTAATTACATTAGGTAAAAAAGACACAGTGAATAATCGCAGGTTGGCTTATATCTATATTCAAGATAGAAAACTTATTAAAAGTCTTTTTAAAGATATAGCGCCTTTATTTAAAGATCGCCCCGGAGGCTACACCAGAGTTCTAAAAACTGCAAATCGAAATGGCGATGGAGCCCAGATGGCAATATTGGAATTGGTGGTCAAAAGCAAGGCTCCTAAACTCATAAAGCCAGAAGTTGAAAGGGTCAAAGAAAAAAAGAAAGTTTCGTCCGCAACAAAAGCATCTCAAAAGGAAAAACCTAAAGTTAAACCGAGACCGATTGAAAAAGAAGTTCCCCAGCCAAAAGAAAATAAAAGAGGTTTTATCTCAAATTTAAGAAAATATTTTGGTGGTGGGAGCAAAAATTTACCTCGTTAGAAGGTTTACACAGAAGCTTTCCTCATAATCTGTATTCATCCATCAGAAACAAATTCCCCCATAACTCCAATGGAACTATGCGATGGTAGGGCCTCGCACACTGCAATTCAATGTCCGGCGTGAGTTTGGAATTTGATTTTTACTCAATACCTTGCGGATTATGGCCTTTTGATGTATAATAAAAACCGAAAAAGGAATGATGGAAATGGCCGGCAAAATGTCTCCTCTGGTTAATTTTTTGATTAAAGATAAACTCCTTACGCAAGAGAAGCTTAGCATTTTACTTGCGGAACAGAAAGAAGCAAATTTAACTATACATGAGTTATTAATCAGAAATGGCATTGTGTCCGAAGAACAAATTCTAATGACTCTCTCGAAGCATTTAGACCTGCCTTTTATAAAAATTACACCTCAGGAAATAAAAGCCGACATAGTTAAAAAAGTGCCTGCCAAAATAGCTACACATTACAATTTTATGCCGCTTAGGGAAGAAAACGGTGTTATTATTGTAGCCCTATATGATCCGCTAGATGTTATAGTTCAGGATGAAATACGTCTGTTTTTAAAAAAGGAAATAAAAATCGTCTTGGCCAAAAAAGACGAAATTTCACAGGCCATAAGGAAGTATTATGGTATAGGCGCGGATACAGTCGAGAGAATGATGGTTGAAAATCAAAATCTCGAAGTTTTGGGCAAAGAACAAAAAAGCGAGGAAGATATTCGCGATGAAAGCATAGACCCTTCTGTCATAAAATTTGTTAATCAAATTTTAGTCCAGGCCATAAATGATAGAGCGACTGATATTCACTTTGAACCATATGAAGATGAATTTAGAATCAGGTATAGGATAGACGGCATTCTTTATAATATGGCCATTCCGCCTACTATTAAACATTTTGAGTCTTCCATTGTCTCAAGGATTAAAGTAATGGCCAATCTTGATATTGCTGAAAAGCGCCTACCGCAGGACGGAAAAATAAAGGCTAAAGGCGGCCATGATGAGTTTGATCTAAGAATATCAATTTTGCCTACACCATTAGGCGAGAGTGTAAATGTAAGAATTCTTTCAAGAAGCAGTTTATTTTTAGGATTGGAGAAACTCGGCTTGGGAGGAAAAGATCTTGAAATTTTAAATTCAATCATTCAGCACCCACATGGAATTATATTAGCAACCGGTCCTACCGGCAGCGGCAAGACTACCACTTTGTATGCAGCTTTGAGTAAAATTAATTCAACCGACCGAAAGATTCTGACCATTGAAGACCCCATTGAGTATCAGCTTAAAGGTATAACCCAGATGCAGATTCAGCCGAAAATAGGACTTACTTTTGCTAATGGATTACGCTCTATGCTCAGGCATGATCCCGACGTAATGATGGTAGGTGAAATTAGAGATTTAGAGACAGCAGAACTTGCTGTCAGAACGGCTTTAACCGGACATCTCGTCTTTTCCACTCTGCATACTAATGATGCAGCGGGGGCTGTAACCAGATTGCTTGATATGGGGATTGAGCCCTATTTGATTACTTCTTCTGTGGATTGCATTATTGCTCAGAGACTGGTGAGAATAATCTGTGATAATTGTAAAGAAGAATATATTCCTGGTAAGGAGATACTCAAAGAACTGCTCGATGAACAATCTCTCAATATCAAAAAACCTAAGTTTTACAGAGGAAAAGGTTGTGCGGCTTGTAAGTTTAGCGGTTATAAGGGCAGAACCGCTATTTATGAAATGTTAGTTATAGATGATGATATTCGCCAGTTAATTATGGAACGCACCCCTTCAAACATAATCAAGAAGAAAGCAGTATCTCTTGGGATGAAAACCCTTCGTCGGGACGGCCTTGCTAAAATTTTAAGAGGCCTGAGTACTCCGGAAGAAGTATTGAGAGTTACTCAGCAGGATATGGATATAGATATAAAGGGTAATCCAAGCTAAAAATATGCCTGTTTTTACATATAAAGCCAAAAAAAGCCCCACCGAGATAATTGTCGATGAAATTGAAGCAGAAGACCTCAACAGTGCTATCTCGAAATTAAAAAGAGAAGGTCTTTTTCCTATTTTTGTAGAGAAAAAAGGGAAAGAAATTTTTCATCTTTCTTCCATTTTGGTTTTTAAGAAGATTAGCTCCCAAGACATAAATATATTTATAAGACAATTATCTAGTTTAATTCACTCTGGTTTGGCGTTGGCGAAGGCGCTAAATTCCCTCAAGCGACAAACCAATAATAAATACCTGAAGTCCATCATTGAAAATTTAGAATCTCGAATACAAAAAGGCGAAAGTTTTCACAGCGCTTTAAATAAGCATTCTGAAATTTTTTCGCCTTTTTTTATAAACATAGTTAGAGCAGGTGAAGCCGGCGGTATTTTAGACGAAACTCTTAAGAGATTAGCTGAGATAAGAGACCGAGAAGAGGATTTGAAAAGCCAGTTGAGAGGTGCCCTGGCTTATCCTGTGTTGCTTATAGTGGTGAGCGTGGCGACCGTTTTTGTTTTGTTGGCATTTATTATTCCCAGGTTTGTTGAGATGTTTGAAGAATTAGGCCAGGCGTTGCCGCTTCCAACCCAAATATTGCTGGCTATAAGCAATTTGTTTAATAACTTTTGGCCAATATTCCTGATAGTTATAGTAGTTATAATAGTAGCTTTTAAGCGATATACATCTAGCGAGAAAGGGGTGTTGTTGTTTGACAAAATTAAACTGAAGTTGCCTCTTTTGGGAGAAGTGCTTAGGCAGATTGAAATATCACGGTTTGCAAGAACCCTGGGTATGCTTTTAAAAAACGGTATACCCATACTTGAAGCATTAAAAGTTACTTCACGGACAACCGGCAATAAAATTTTTGCAATAGAAGCTCAGCGTTTTTATAAAGGCATCGAAAAAGGCAAAAAGCTTTCAGGCCTTATGAAAGAAGATAAAGTTTTTCCTCCAGCCGTTACTGATTTAGTGGCTGTAGGCGAAGAGAGCGCAGAGCTTGAACAGATATTAATTGATATTTCTGAGTCTTACGAAAAGGAATCACAGATGCGAATTAAGACCTTTATGTCTGTTCTGGAACCTGTTTTGATATTGATATTGGGTACGGTGGTAGCGTTTATTGTTATTTCGATGTTATTGCCTGTTTTTGAGATAGATATACTTTTGAAATGATGTCAGAATCAGAAGGCATGTCCTAATACCCTTGTGGGTACAGACATGGGAGGGCTGATAGGAGGTTATTTAATGAAAAGGAAAAATTCAGGGAGTTTAAAAAAAGGCTTTACATTAATTGAATTAATGCTGGTTATCATTATCATCACGGCACTGGCAGCCGTTGTTTTTCCGCGTTTTGTGGGCCGGGCACAACAGGCGCGTGTCGCCGCTGCCACAACCGATATCAACAGTAATATTGCCGTGGCACTTGACTTATATGAGATGGATAATGGTTTTTATCCCGCTACAGAGCAGGGACTTGAGGCTTTGCGAGAAAAACCAGCCTCTTCACCGGTTCCCCAAAACTGGAGAGGCCCTTATATTAAGAAAAGACCAATTGACCCATGGGGCAACCCTTATATTTATATCAGCCCCGGCATGCATAATGAAGATTATGATTTGTATTCTATGGGGCCGGATGGCGTTGAAAGCGGAGGTGATGATATAACAAATTGGGAAAAATGAAAGCCATTTGAAGCAGGACTTCAAACAATTTAACAGACATTATTTGCCAGAGTGAAGTGGGAGCGGCATAAAAAACAAAACTCCCAATATTTAAATTTTACAATGATGAATGGTAATATTAAATTAAAAAAAACCGGATTTACCTTAATAGAGCTTTTATTAGTTATTGTAATTTTAGGTGTAATTTTAGCTGTTTTTTTGCCACTATCTACAAAATCCTTCCGTAGTTTGCAACTCTTGGACTCCACCAGAAACATAATATCTTTAATGAAGTACCTGCAAAATAAAGCCATTCTTGAAAGAGAAACCTATAGCCTTGATTTTGATACTGCTATTTTCTGTTATTCAGTAAGCGTGAAAAGAGATGGGCATTTTGAAGAATTTAAAGAGATTAAGACCTCTTTACTTTCAAAAAAGAGCTTGGGGCCTAGTTTGAAAATAGAATCTTTGATTGTTAAACAAAAAAAATTTTTAGATAAGGAGAAATCTTCCATTTGTTTTTATCCGGATGGAAGTATAGATGAAGCTGAGCTTGTTTTAATCAATTCTTTGGGCGAAAAAATTACCATTGAAACTAACCTTTGGGGTAAAATAGATGCTATTAAAGAATAAGTCGCAGGCCGCGAATATTTCTATACAAAGTAGGCAAAAAGGTTTTTTATTACTCGAAGTACTTGTGGCGCTTACTATACTTTCTGTCGGAATTATCAGCGTAATTAAAGCTTATACCATATCTCTAAGAGCGCAGAGACATGCTCGTTATCAAACTTCGGCTTTTCTCCTGGCTTCTAATCTCCAGACAGAAATAGAGATTGCCACCATGGAAGAACGCCAGGGTCAAATTTCGATAGGAGATAGATTGTTTGAGTGGAATATAGAAATTGAACCCACTTACACCGAAGATTTTAAAATGGTTTCGGCCAAAATAAAATGGGCAGAACAATCGAAAGAATATGAGGTCTCTCTTTCTAATTTATATCTGAAGAGTTTTATAGATGAACTATTTGAGAAATAATAAAAAGCAGAAATCCAAAGGTTTTATCCGGGCTCCTTTATTTACGAGAAGATGTTGCGGAGTGAAAAGGGCTGGATTTACTCTTATAGAAATTTTACTGGCGCTTTTAATTTTTACTATAATTTGCGGCAGTTTGTATTTTGGTATTCACGTCGGATTTAAGGCCATTAAACAGGGAAGAGTAAATTTTGAAGTTTTTCAGGAACTAAGAGTTTGTCTCAGAGAACTGCAGCGGGATTTAAGAAGTCTTTTTCCAGAGAAGTTAAGTGATTTAGAAACCTTTGAGAACGCTGAGAATTTTTTATCTATAATTTGTTACGAAGTAGATGGGCTCTATAAAATTAGTTATCATCAAAAGCAAGGCGGCCTTTTTCGATCTGTTGAGAAAATTTTATTTACCCAAGGCGCAGATAACAAAAAGACCGTTAAGTTTTCTAAAACTCATACCACCCACCTTGCCAATTTAATTAAGACCATTGATTTTGAATATTTAAACATCGATAATAAATGGGATTCTGAGTGGGAATCCGGTAATTATCCCAGGGCAGTTAAAGTTACTTTTTGCTTTGTGGATAAAGAGGGAAATAAATATAAATTTCAGAGTCTAGTTTCGATTCCCGCAGGCTATAAAATATCTGCGGCTGCGCAAGAATGAAAAATGAACCCGCACCAAAGGAGTTTTGATGTGGACTAACCTTATGCCCAACATTGGGATATCTCTGTTGCGAAACATGCCTCGTGGCAGAGGGATTTTGGTGCGGCGTGAAAAAGGTATAATTTTAATTTTTGTACTTATGATATTGGTAACTTTCAGCCTGTTGGGATTGGGGTTATCTTTTAGGGCAAGAATCGAGAACAGGCTTTCTCAATATTTTGCTGCTGAATGCAAAGACCTTTATCTGGCCAAAGTAAAATTAAATCAGGTTATGGTGAAAATTGCCCAGGATGATAATGATTATGATAATTTTCGTGAAGAATGGGCTCATGGACTGTCTGTTGAGCTTGAAAAAGACGGCTGCCTTAAAATGACTATAGAAGATGAAGATGGCAAGCTTGATATTAATACCGCCAGCAGCCAATGGCTGGACAGCCTCTTATTTTTCTCACAATCTCTAAAAGAACAAATTATCAAAAATAGGCCTTTTTTGGTTGAAGAAGAAATTTTTTATCTGCCGAGCCTTGATAAAGATTTATTTCTCGCGAAAGGAAAATCAAGCATTTTAAATTTGGTAACCACCCAAAACCATGATAAAATAAATATTAATACAGCCAGAGAGCAAGTTTTTTATTCTATGCCCGGATTATCCAGAACAGTTGTCGATACCGTCCTTTCCTTAAGAAGAAATGAAGCCATAGATAATATAGAGACATTGAAAGAGGTAGCGGGCATAACTGTTAATGAATACCAGATTTTAAAAAAAGCTTTAAAAACAACTTCCGATTTTTACACCGTAAGAATCCAAATTGACGACAAAAGGAATAAAATAAAAAAGTCTTTCAGGATTACTTTGCAAAAAGATTCGAATACTAAAACCGTAAAAATAGTTCGGTGGCTTGAGCAATGAAAAAAAAGACTGTAAACACAATAATAGTAGCTGATAATTTTTTTCAGGCCGCTGTATACAATTTTAAAAAAGGAAATTTCTATCAGCAAGCTTTTGCCAATGCTTTCGTGGATCCTGCTCAGAAAGAAACTTCGTCTAAAATAATAAAATCTGCCTGCCAGGAGAAAAAAATAGATTTTAGGAATAATTTTTTAGTTCTAATACCAAGATCTCACGTGACCATTAAAAGCTTCGAATTACCCTCTACATCTGCAAATGAGATTAAGCAGATGGTAAATTTCCAGCTGCAGAGTTCCTTACCTTACAGGCTTGAAAATTTAATTATACAGAACTTGATGTATCCCTCTTCCAAAGAAGGCTATTTGCGGGTAAAAACAGTTGTGGTTCAAAAAGAATTAATTGAAAATTTAATTGAGATATTTAAATTAGCCGCTATTAAAGTTTCAAGGATTGATTTAAGCAGCGTCGTTTTAATAAATAGATTTAAAATGGTTTATAAAAAAGAATCCTTTTTTAAAGAAACCAGCCTGTTAATTGATATAGAAGGGGAGGGTATAGATTTTGTTTTTATAAAAAATGGTCAGATTTTGCTCTCGAGAGGTGTGTCATTAAATAAAGATAATTTTAAAGAAGATTTTCTTAGAGAAATCAAAAAGTCTCTTTCTTTGTTTAGTCATAAATTTCAGGATAAACTTTTGTTAATTTTTCTATGGGGGCGAAGGCCTGATTTAAATAATCTGGCAGACTTAATCTCGGGCCATACTGATTTAGAAATTCAAGTGAAAGAAGATGAGAATTTACTAAAGAGTTTAGCCTACTCTACTTATGAAGGAAAAGAAAAAATAAATTTATTGCCCGGCCTTGTAAGAGAAAAGCAAAGGCGTTTTTTGAAAAGAAAAAATTTTATCAGAATTATTTTATTTATAGCTGTTATAGTTATATTTTTAATCACAGGACTTTTTTTTGATTTTAAAGAAAAACAAAAGCAGTTAAACGATATAAATTATCAAATTGAACAAATTGAATCGGATGCTGTTGAAATTCAACAAAAAAAACTCATAATCGAAAGCGCCTTAATGAACCAGGCGCAAACCCTTCAATCGCTTGAAATTTTAGGAGAACTTTACTCAATAACAGCGCCTGGTATCTTCTTTAACTCTTTTTCATTAACCCCCGCTGAATCAGCTATTATTAAAGGGCAGGCTGAGGAATTAGACAAAATTCTTGAGTTTGTAAGCAAACTGGAATCCTCAAGTCTTTTTGAAAACGTAGAATTAAAATATACCAGCAAAAGAAGGCTTAAGAAAAAAGAAATTATTGATTTTGAAATTGCTTTTTTTATCAGTAGTCCTTAGCTTAATGAATAGTAATGCCCATCCTTTAGGGTTAAAAGGAAAGAGTGAGGTCTATTCTTTAGAATGAGACCCTTCCTTCAAGGGAGTAGGAAGGTCTATCCCCGTGGATTAAAGATTGATGATATTTTTATATACGAATGGATATAGCAGTTTTAATAATAACTTGTAGTTATTTAAAGAGGAACTTTTTCTGACAGGAGAACAGAAGAAAAAGCTATGTTTAAATCTTTTAGTTTTAAATTAAATAAGAAAGAATTGAATTTGTTCATATTGTGCTGTATAATTGTGACGACTATTTTAGCTTATGTGGTTGTAATCGAACCTTGTTTGAAGGGCTATGAATCTATCAAGAAAGCAATTGGACAAAGACAGGTAAAACTTTTAAAATTACAGAAGGCCCTTTTGCTTAGAGAACCAATTGAGCTTTTTTATCTTGAGATTTTGCCGCGCCTTTCTCAGATTGGCTCGGACGAGGAAAGGTTTGCGCTTTTTTTAAAAGAAGCGGAATCTAGTTCCAGGCGGAGCAATATTTACATAACCAGCTTAAAGCCCATGGGCATTATAGATAAAGGTAATTATAAAGAATATTTAATAAGAATGGAAGCCGAGGGAAAGCTGTGTTCGCTGTCCAGATTTTTATATAATTTACCTAATTCCGGACAGTTAATAAGTTTAAAAGAGCTTCAGATTAGTTACCTAAGCCAAGAAGAGAATTTGCTTCGGTTTCAAATGAATCTTGGGCGAATGGTTGTGGATATAAAAGATGAAAAGTAGATATATCTATTTTCTTCTTTGGGTGGGTGCCATTGCAAGTATTTCATTTTTCGCCTTAAAATTACATGAGTATTATCAATCCCATTCAAACTTTGCCTATAATGGCTTGCCTTATTCATCGAACCAACAGCAATTACAAAAAGAGTTTAGATATAAGTCAAAATTAGACATCAGAAACATCTCATATTATGAAAACTTATTCAAAGGAAAAAATCTTTTTAAAATTTTAGGCAAGAAAAAGGCACCTTTGCCGCAGAAGAAAACAGAAGCAAAGGTAGATTTAGAAAAAGAGCTTTCTAAATTTGAGTTATTAGGTATTGTATCAAGCGGCGGGAAATCTCAAGCTTTAATAAGAAACATGGAATCCGGTAAGACTTTTTACTGCACCGGCAATGAAAAATTAAATGGTTTTATAATCAAAGAAGTTTTAGATAACAAAGTAATTCTTAAACGAGGGGACTGGATAGCAGAATTAAAACTATAAATATGGGTAAATTTAAAATATTTTTTATAGTGGTTTTATCACTAATTTGCAGTTTGTTTATTTTTAAGGCTGCTGCAGGTGAGATTGTATCACCCAGCGCAAAAAACCAAACCGGAGATATTATTTCACTGGATGTTAAAAATATAAATTTAGTGGATGCCTTAAGGCTTATTGCAGATCAAAGCGGCCTTAATATAGTTACTTCTAAAAACGTTAGAGGTACTATAACGGTAAAATTAAAAGATATTCCAGTAGAAGATGCCCTTAGGGCTATTCTGGAAGTTAATAATTGCAAATATGTGAAAGAAGGCAATATCATTAAAATATATACCTATCAGGACATGCAGCAGGAGGAAAGATTTAGAAAGCTTGAAACAAAAGTTTTTTCTCCTGAATTTGCCAAGGCTTCTGAGATAAAGCCCTTGTTTCTAGCGGTAAAAAGTCCACGCGGGAAAATAGAAATAAGTTCCAAGACCAACCAGATTATAATCATTGATACGCCGGATGTCATTAAGCAAATTAAGAGCATAATAAAAGAACTGGATAAAGAAACCCAGCTACAAATTTTTGATTTAAACTATGCAGATCCCACCGAAATACAGACTAAACTCATTCAGTTGATACCTAAGACCGAAGGCGATATTATGGTAGACATCAGGACCAAAAGCATTATAGTAAAGGCGCTTCCAAATATTCAGAAGGAAGTGGAAACCTTGATTAAGAGATGGGATATGCGCAACCGGCAGGTACAGATAGAAGCTAAAATGTTAGAAGTAACGCGTAGCGATTCGCTTGAATTGGGTATCGCGTGGGAATATAAAACCGCGTTGAAACACGGACCATCCACTATGGACCTTAAGGGGGATTTTAATTTAGGCTTGATGGAAGGCGGCATTTTCAAAGTAGGGACACTCACAGCAGATGATTATGAGGTTACTTTGGAGATGCTGGCTACACAGGCGGATACCGATATTTTATCAAGCCCGAAAATAACTGTTTTAGATGGCCAGGAGGCGAGCATTCTTGTTGGCAGCGCAGAACCCTATGTAATTACCAGTGAAGACCCGGTAACCGGTTTTGTCACCGAGTCGACCCAATGGCTTGACGTTGGCATTAAATTAATAGTTACGCCCAAAATAGGATATGATAATCATATCACAATGCAAGTGCATCCTGAGGTTAGTTCGGCCCGCCGTGTAGCCGAAGCCGATGAGGCTTTAGCAGTAGATACCAGTGAAGCCACTACCACTTTAACTGTAAAAAATGGCGAAACCGTAGTCCTGGGCGGTCTTATAAGAGAAGACATGAAAAAGACAATAAAAAAGATACCTTTTTTTGGTGATATCCCCCTGCTGGGCCTTATCTTTAGAAAGATAGATGAACAAAAGGTGAAGAGGGAATTAATAGTCTTTATAACGCCCCACGTATTAAACGCAGAAGGCAAGATTATCGTGGATGACGAGGAACAAAGAATAGAGAAACTTATAAGAGAAACAATTGAGAAAGTGAAAAAGAAAAGAAAATATAAAAGAGAAAACAGACTAGAGCAGGATTGATTTATTCTTCTTCGGAGCGTTTTTTTATCCCCTCCTTAAAATAGACAACAACCACAAGTAAGTATTAATTGACAAAGACTTCTTTTTAAGTTATCATAGTTTTCACACCAAAAAACAAACCACAAATAGCAAAAACCAATTGTTTCCTATAAGATAAAAGGCATAACTTAACATGAGGCTATCAGATAGGTTATCTCAAATTTCGCCTTCCGCGACCCTTAAAATTACAGCCGCTGCTAAAGAGCTGGCTAGGGAGGGAAAGAGAATTATTAATTTTGCGGCCGGAGAACCGGATTTTCCGACACCTTCGCATATCAAAGAAGCCGCCAAGAAGGCCATTGAATCTGATTTTACTAAATATACACCTTCTTCAGGCACCCTGGAGTTAAAAGAAGCTATTTGCCGTAAATTGCAGACAGAAAATAATCTCTCTTTTGATGTTTCCCAAATTTTGGTAAGTTGCGGGGCCAAACATTCTCTTTTTAATACTATTCTGGCTATTGTTAATCCAGACGAGGAAGTATTAATACCAATGCCATACTGGGTAAGCTATCCTGAGATGGTAAAAGTGGCGCGAGGATGCCCAAAATTTATTAAGACTACCAGGGAGAATAATTTTAAAATCACAAAAGGAGATTTGAAGAAAGCCATTAGCCGCAAAACTAAACTTCTTATTTTAAATAGTCCATGCAATCCAACAGGTAGTCTCTATGAGGAAGGAGAATTAGCAGATTTAGTCCCTCTTATCATAGATAACAATATTTTTGTTATCAGCGATGAAATTTATGAGAAGATAATATATGACGGACTTAAATTTTCCTCTATTGCGTGCCTCGACAAAAGAGTAAAAGATTTAACCATTCTCGTAAATGGCGTTTCAAAAACTTATTCTATGACCGGCTGGAGAATTGGTTATTTGGCAGCAGATAAGTCAATAGTTAAGGCAGCGACTAATCTTCAGAGCCATTCAACTTCAAATCCGTGTTCCATATCCCAAAAAGCAGCCCTGGCCGCCATCGAAGGGGACCAAACTTTTATAAAGGATGTAGTGAAGGAGTTTGGTAGGCGTCGGGACTATTTGCTGGGCGCTTTAGATAAAACTATACTTAAACCCATAAAACCCGAAGGGGCTTTCTATATTTTTTGCGATATTTCAAAGACTAATCTTGATAGCGTCGCTTTTTGCAAGAGGCTTTTAAATGAAGCTGGGGTAGCTGCCGTTCCGGGTGCGGCTTTTGGCATGGATAATTTTGTGAGAATTAGTTTTGCCTGCAGTTTTGAAGATATCAAAGAAGGGATGAAGAAAATAGAAAACTGGATAGATAAACTTAAATAATGGGTAAGACGATTGCTGAAAAAATTTTAAGCCAACACGCCGGTAAATCATTAACCGCAGGCGACCTGGCAATTTGCGACGTTGATTTTTGTTTTGGACAGGACGGAACCAGCCTCCTAATCATAGAATCTTTTGAGAAGCTGGGACATAAAACTGTTTTTGACAGAAAAAAATTTGCTATGGTTATAGACCACAGCGCTCCAAGTCCCAATGCAGGCGTTTCGCAAATTCACAAACGCATGCGAGAATTTGCGCATAAGTTTAAAGTTGATCTTTATGATATCGGCTGTGGCGTTTGCCATCAGGTAATACCGGAAAACGGGCATATTAGTTGCGGAGATTTAGTTATTGGGGCCGACAGCCATACTTGTACTTACGGCGCTTTGGGAGCATTTGCTACCGGTATGGGTTCGACTGATCTGGCTATCACCTTAGCCAGCGGAAAAAATTGGTTTAAAGTTCCCGAATCAATCAAGATTATAATAAAGGGAAAATTGCCTGAGGCTGTTTATGCAAAAGATGTTATTTTGCATATAATTGGAAGACTTGGAGCCGACGGTTGCACCTATAAGGCAATTGAATTTTATGGTGAAGCGGTGGATAGGTTTTCAGTTGAAGCCAGATTTACAATGGCAAATATGGGAGTAGAGATGGGGGCTAAAGCAGCCATTTTCCCGCCGGATAAAAAAACAAAAGATTGGTTTAAAAAGATAGGTGTTAAAAAATGCAATGCTGTCTATGCGGATAAGCAGGCAGAATATTCAAGAGAAGAAGAATTTGACGTTTCTCAAATGGAACCGGTGGTAGCTAAGCCGCATACGGTAGATAATGTAGCCAATGTTTCAGAAGTCAAAGGCAAAATTATAAATCAGGCTTTTCTAGGCACTTGCACTAATGGCCGTATAGAAGATTTACGAATTGCCGCTCAGATATTGGAGGGGAAAAAAGTAAACACTAAAACAAGGTTGCTTATTGCCCCCGCATCAAAGTTGATTTATTTACAGGCCTTGCGCGAGGGAATTATCACTACGTTTATAAATAGCGGAGCTTCGGTTTTGGTGCCTGGTTGTGGCCCCTGCGTTGGCACCCATGAAGGTATTCCGGCTGATGGCGATGTTGTTATTTCGACGGCTAATAGGAATTTTAAAGGCAGAATGGGAAATCCAAACGCCTTTATTTATTTGGCTTCGCCGGCTACGGTAGCCGCTTCGAGCATAACAGGCAAAATAACCAATCCAAGGAGGTTTTTGTAAGTGATGTTAGTTGGCCGCGCGCGCAGGCTGAAGATAGACGATGATGTTAATACGGATTATATTATTTCCGGCAGATATAAATTTCATATATCAGATCCCCACCAGCTGGCAAAGCACATCTTTGAGGATTTAGAAGAAAATTTTATAGGCCGCATTAGGCGGGGAGATTTTATAGTAGCCGGTAAAAATTTTGGTTGCGGTTCAAGCCGGGAACAAGCACCCCTGGCGTTAAAAGTTGCCGGCGTAAAAGCAATTATCGCCAAAAGTTTTGCCAGAATTTTTTACCGAAATGCTTTTAATTTGGGATTGTTGTTAATAGAGGCGCAGACAAACTCAATTAAGGATGCAGAAAAACTAAAGATAAATTTAGATAAGGGCGAGATTATAAAGGTTAAAAATAATAAGAAAATAAAATTTAATCCCCTACCTCCTTTTGCTCAAAAGCTGCTGGCGGAAGACGGAGTCATTAATTATTTTAAAAAACATGGGAGTTTAAAGATAGATGCATAAAATCACTTTTATTCCGGGAGATGGTGTTGGCCCTGAAGTAAGCGAGGCTGCCAGGAGATGCATTGAAGCTACTAAAGTTGCGATAAAGTGGGAAGTGGTGGAAGCCGGCACAGAAGCCATTAAAAAGCTTGGCACGCCTCTGCCGAACGAGGTAATTGAGTCTATCAGGAAAAACAAGGTAGCTATTAAAGGCCCCATTATTACACCGGTAGGCAGAGGATTTCGCTCTGTAAATGTTGCCTTGAGAAAAAAACTTGATCTTTACGTTTGCTTAAGACCGACTAAGAGTTATGAGGGAATACCTTCGAAATATGAAAATATAGATATAGTCATTTTTAGGGAAAATACTGAGGGTCTCTACGCCGGGATTGAATTTGAGGAACGGACTTCCCAGCAGAAAGATTTAATAGATACTGTAAAAAGATTAAGCAAGGAGGATATACTTGAGGATTCAGGCATAAGCTTAAAGCCGATTTCGCGTTTCGCTTCCCGTAGAATTTTAAAATTTGCATTCGAGTATGCGCTTAAGAATAACAGAAAAAAGATTACCTGCGTTCACAAAGCGAATATCATGAAGCATTCGGATGGATTATTTCTCGACGAGGCCAGAAAGATGGCGCAGCACTATAAGGGAAAAATAGAATTTGAAGATAGAATTGTTGATAATATGTGCATGCAACTGGTGCTTAGGCCTGAGAACTTTGATTGTCTGGTTTTACCGAATCTTTACGGTGATATAATTTCAGATTTATGTGCAGGCTTGGTCGGAGGTTTGGGGGTGAGCCCCGGCGCAAATATAGGTGATAAATATGCTGTTTTTGAAGCCACGCATGGCGCAGTGCCCAAATACACAGGGCAAAATAAAGTTAACCCAGCAGCCATGATACTCTCCGGAGTTTTGATGTTGCGGTATATTGGCGAGGTAAAGGCTGCCCAACAGTTAGAGAAAGCTACTGCAGAGGTTATCCGCGAAGGCAAATTTGTTACATATGATCTTAAAAAGAATCGCGAAGATAAAACTGCTGTCGGGACCAGTCAAATGGCAGATGCTATTATCAGGAAACTTAAGAAGACAGAAGACAGATGACAGAAATCAGATGCCAGAAGACAGAAGTCAGAAAAAACCTTTTATTTTCTGTCTTTTGTTTTCTGTTATCGGCCATCTGAGGAATAGATTATGAAGGTTAGTATAATTGGCGCTGGAAATGTTGGTTCTATGCTTGCCGCCAGGATACTTGAAAAAGACTTGGCCGATGTGATTCTGGTGGATATAATTGGAAATTTGGCTCGAGCTAAGGCGCTGGATTTAAAACATTCTGCTTCTATATTAGGATTTCAAAGCACTTGCGCTGGCACCGATGATTATAATTTGATTGATGATTCAAATGTAGTGGTTATTACAGCCGGCCTCGCCAGAAAACCCGGCATGTCCCGGGAGGATTTATTTCAAAAAAACCTAAGCATTGTCAAAGAGGTTTCCTTAAAAGTAAAAAAAATTGCACCGGAAACAATCGTTGTTGTTGTTACCAATCCACTTGATGCAATGACCTATGCGGTTTTAAAGACAACTGGGTTTAAGCGCGAAAAGGTGATAGGCATGGCCGGTGTTTTGGATTGTTCCAGGTTTTCAGCAAATATAGCCGAAAAATTTAATTTACCAGTGCGTAGCATCGAATGCCTTATAATAGGCATGCATTCGGACGCTATGATACCCATTCTTTCGCACACCAGAGCATCGCAGACTAATATAAAGCAGATAGCTTCCCCGGAACAACTAAAAGAGGTTATTGATAAAACTAAAGGTGCCGGCAAAGAGATAGTTTCGCTCTTAGGCTCCGGCAGTGCTTATTTTGCGCCTTCCGCCGGAGCTTTTTTTATAGTAAAATCAATTTTAAAAAATTCAAAGAGAACGCTTGTAGCCAGCGTGTATCTGGAAGGCGAATATGATATTAATGATGTATGTCTTGGGGTCCCGGTTAAAATCGGCGCTGAAGGCATAAGTCAAATAATAGAAATTAGATTATCAAGGGAGGAAAAAAAAGCATTAAAAGAATCCGCTTCTTCTTTAAAGCAAAAATTCTCAAAGTTTTCATTTTAATATCCATTATCTCAATCTATTTCGGTTGCTCTTCTCCGCATTTTACCGAGCAAGAAAGAGTTTTGCTTGGTACTAAAGTAAGCATAAAAATTTTTTCCCGTTTAGGTTCAAACCAAGAGAGTTCATTAATTTTAAGTGAGGCATTCGCTGAAATAAAAAGAATTGAAAATCTTGCTTCTATTTTCGATAAAACCTCAGAGCTTTCTTATGTTAATTCAAGGGCATTTTATGAATCGGTAAAGTTAAGCGATGAATTATTTTATTTAATAGAAAAGGGCCTTGAGATGTGTGAGATATCTCATGGCGCTTTTGATTTAACAGCCACCTCACTTGGCTTAAAAAACGGATATAAAAATATAGAGCTGAATAAGCAAAGAAAAGAAGTTCAGTTTACAGATAAAAATTGCAAAATAGACCTTGGTGCTTATGCCAAGGGTTACGCTGTTGATAGAGCTGTTGAAATATTAAAAATTCATTCAATTAAAAATGCCATGGTGGATGCGGGTGGCGATATAAGGCTGGTGGGTTTACCTTTAGGAAGCAAGGAATGGGCAGTTGGTATAAGAAATCCTCGCAAGCCAAAAGATATATTTAAGATTATAAAAATAGACAAAGAAACAGCTATAGCCACATCAGGCAATTATTTAAGAGAACACATTATAGCGCTCAAAGACAGAAGCCCGCTAGTGTTAAGCGTAACCGTGATTGCTCCAACAGCCTTAGAGGCAGACCTTTTTTCAACCACCCTTTTTAATATGACTAAGAGCGAACGTTTGAAATTGTCGGAAAATTTTGATAACATAGAAGTACTGGTTATAGAAAAAAG
>DAOVKU010000051.1 GCA_030631665.1 Candidatus Omnitrophota bacterium | reverse complement strand
GGGGACAGCTCCTCCCTTAATGAGGATATTAAGGATTCCAATATGAAGTTGTTCTCTTTTTGAGAACAATTGTATCATATTTGAGAACAATATCAAGCAAATATTAGGTGGGATGCGCAAGTATGTGCGAGGTTAAGCCTCGCACAATAACCTCACACAGTTTGATTTACTTTAATTAGGATTAAAGGGGACAGGCTACTTTTTTAAAGCTTCTGAATCTTCCAGCTGCCTTCTTTCTTCACAGCATAAAGGTCGACTGATTCATTAACTTCAAAGGTTTCATTATCGAAGGTAAATTTAGGAGTGATTCTTGAATTGTAAAGTTGGCTTTTGGCCTTGATAAGCACGGCTTTAAGAGAGCCATCTTCAATTTTTATCACAGAAGCTGATTTGCCAGCCATATTCAAGCCAATCTTTTTTTGATTGACCTTAAATTCCACAAATCTTTCCTGATTAGCTTCGTTAAAGATAAATAAAAACTGGATATCTTTGTTTTTATGCTCATAGAGGAAGATACCTAAATCTTTATTTTCAGATATTATTTTTTTCTCCGGCCCAACTTCGTCTATAAGGGTTTTAATTAAGTCCTTATCCTGCTCAACTAAAATAATTCTGCCTTGGCCCTGCTCCTTAAAGCAATTTTTAAGTTTATCACAATCCTCAAAGCGTTCATTTAATTTTGGCAGTTCTTTAGTTATAACTAAAATTCCACCCTGTTTAACATAATTAGAGAGCTTGGCCTGTGTCTCTTCGTCCATAAAAAAACCGCCTTCGAGAATAATGGTTTTTCTTAAATTAAGGACCTCTTGTTTCTCAAACTGCAAATTAAGGACATCAAAACCAAGATTGCGGGCGTATAAACCGTCGGAAAATTTAATCAGGGCGTTGGCACAGCTTACTTCTTTAAGTTCTGCCTTTTCAAACTCCTCTTTCTTTTTAAACCAGGCACAAATATGTGCATAAGGCAAATAAAGCCCCCAGCTAAAAAGGTTACAAGGAGAGCTCTCTAAAAAATCCTGCCCATGTTCTTTGAAGAAATTACCCGCAAGTTGCAGGATCTTATATTTTTCGCCCATTTCTCCATTTTCGCTTATGGGCGAAGAAGCCGGATAAGGAACCTTATGTTGATTATCTATGCTAACATCCCAGTGGCCGGTTGAAACTCCGGTATAGATATTAAAACCTTTGGCCCCGCAAGCCACCGTAAAGAGTGATTGATAAAACGGCACCTCAGGGTATTTATAGCGCTCATCATAAAGTTTAGAAAAACCCCAGTTATCCTCAAGGTTAGAGCCTGTAGCGCGCCTGGTGATAAACAAATATCTGCTTCTTATGGTTTTATCTTCCTGGGGCACGCCCATCCAGTCTGTATAGCCGTAGCCTATGCCGAGTTCCTCAAGTTCTTCTGGGATATTTCTGGAAAGCCAGCTATCAATATCTTTGATATAAGGCGGGTTTATATTCACCATAAGCTGTGCTTTACTCTTGATGGCATGCTTCCAGTTTTCTAAAACTTTTTTGTAATAAAAGCCCTGAAAATCAGACCAGGCCATAAGTTTTAAAATTTCCTCTTTGGTTTTTACGCCGCTGATGCCTGTGGGGGGAGTTGTACTTTTGAGATGAGGATATTTTTGCTTTAAAAATTTTTCATAAAGTTTCAATCCGGGCACGCTGTAATCACAGCCGGAAACATGGTTAGGGCCATCCGAATAAATACCCTCGTTGGCTATCTGGATGCCAATCAGGTTTCCGTGAGGATAACCAATCTTAGAGAAAATTTCTTTATCCACTTTTGCCAGCCATTCCAAGGTCAATCTTAAAAATTTTTCATCGAAAGGCGAGGGCACGGTTTTGCCAAACCAGAAAAAGGCTTTTTGCTGAAAGTCAAGCATGGCGTGAATATCTTTATCTTCCTGGGGACAGACCCAATCAGGCAGGCCGCCGTAATTGACTTCGGCATGAATAAAGGGGCCTGGTTTTAAGATAAGATAAAGATTTGCTTTCTTGTTCAGTTCAATAAATTTATGCAGGTTTCTATTATCCTGAGTCCTGCCGTCAAAATCATAAATGATTTCTCCGTTTTTTTCTTTTTGGGCATGATGTCTCCAGGGGATATAGGCAGTAACTATATCTATGCCGGCCTCTTTTAATTTTCTCAGCCTGTCTTCCCAATTGGCGGCGCTGTCTCTATAATAAGGATAGTCGGCGCTCAATAAAAATACGGGCTTGCCTTCAATGTAAAATATGCCTTTTTTAATACCTGTTTTTTCTCTCAATGTCCTTCGTCCTTGTTTTTAATCTTGTTAAGTTCAAAATTATACTTCGTCTTTAACATATCGTCAAGCCAAATTTTATATTTTTTCCTCGACAGGGAAAATAAAAATAGCTAACAGGTCAATGCCGGCTGAATTGTGCGAGGCTCAACCTCGCACAGTTCCCATAATTACTTTTACTTTATGAATTTTATTATCTTTAAAGAGCGGCAAGAGGTTGCCTTTAATTTTTTTACCATTTACATATATTTCTTTAACGCCCTTGGAAATAAACTCGGGGTTTTCCACTTCAATTCTATATCTGACGCCTCTGTATAATCTATCTGCTTTAAACCCTCGCCAATCCTTAGGAATGCAAGGGTCAATTTTTAATCCTTCATATTCCGGACGGATACCCAGAATATATTGAGTAATGGCTATTAAATTCCAGGCGGCTGAACCTGTCAACCATGAATTCTTGGCTTCTCCAAAATTAGGATGATGCTTGCCTGTAATAAACTGAGAATAAATATACCCTTCGGTGCGATGAATATCGGCAATCTTATTTCTGGTGGTGGGGGCTATCTTTTTATAATAATCGAAAGCCCTATCTCCCCGGCCAAGTATGGTCTCGGCTATTACAGCCCAGGGATTAGTGTGGCTGAAAATGCCGGCGTTTTCCTTTAAGCCCGGCGGAAAAGTGCCCATAGCGCCGATTTTGGGGTCGTATTTAGTATAAGGAGGGGTCAATAATATAATACCGTGTTCCGTATCCAGGAATTTCTTAACCATGTTCATGCATAATTTGGCCCGCTTGGGCCCGGCCACTTCGCTCATCAGCGCCCACGATTGGGTGTTAAGAAAAATCTTCCCTTCCTTGCACCTTGTGGAACCAACAGGCGCCTTATCGTCATTAAAAGCCCTTAGATACCACTTTCCGTCCCAGGCCACTTTGTTTATTATCCGGCGCATTTTTTTGGCGATCTCAGAATATTTCCCGGCCTTATCCTTCTTTTCACAAATTCGACTTATTTCTGATAGTTCCATGGCTGCCCAGCAAAGCTGCTCGGCCACCATTACGCTCTCTCCCTGCTTTTTGGGGCCGTCTAAATTAAGACAATCATTCCAATCGGCAAATCCGGCCAGGGGCAAACTATGCGGTCCTTTTTTATTAAAAACATAATCGACCGCCTTGCAAAGATGCTCATAGATAGTAGCTTTTTTGCCCTCCACAAAAGGCACTTTGGTATTCAGAAATTTAAAATCACCACTCTCTTTTAAATAGGCGCTTACTGATAAAACCAGCCAGAGTGGATCATCTGAATATCCGCCGCCATCGCCCTTTTTTGTTAAAGGAAAATATTGATGATAAGTAGAGCCCTTGCTGAATTGATTAGAAGCCAGGTCACAAATTCTCTCTTTAACTTTTTGCGGAATAGAATGCACCACGCCCAGGGTGTCCTGATTGGTATCCCGAAAACCCATTCCCCTGCCAATGCCCGACTCATAATAACTTGCCGAGCGCGACCAGTTAAAAGTTGTGCGGCACTGATATTGATTCCAGGTATTAACTAATAAATCCACATCTGAATCCGGTGTGCGAACCTGAAATTTAGATAGATAATCCTTCCAGTGTTTCTTAAGTTTGTTAAGTTCACCCTCTGCAATTTGTGAGTTTTTGTATTTTTTGATAAACTTCCGTGCATGGGCCTCGCTCTCGCTAAAACCAAGGATAAAGACAATTTTTTCTTTTTGGCCCGGCAATAAATTTAACTTAATATGAGTTGCGGCACATGGATTACCGCCCATGGCATAAGAATTTGAACACTTTCCTTCCTTGAGAGCTTCTGGGTTGGCCTCAGAGTTATAATTTCCTATAAAGCGCTCGCGGTCGCAATCAAAACTGTGCCATCTTTTGCTGGCACTAAAGTAAGCAATGTTTTTCTGTTTAAGGTGCGGGTAATGAGAAGTGCTGTGATAGATAACATTATCTTTACATCTTGCGCGGGCGATATTAAGTGTATATTGAAAATCCGTCATGTCCGTGACTGCATTCCACATACAAAATTCCAGATAGGAAAAAAGGCTTAGTTTTTTTCTTGCGCGGCTTCTGTTTTCTATCTCCACAATCCACACTTCTAAATTCTCACCCAGAGGAACAAAATAGGTTGCCTTGCTTTGGATATTGGCATAGGTTGAGGTAATAGTGGTATAACCTAATCCGTGGCGGCATTCATATTTAAATTTATTCATCGGTTTCTGCGCCGGCTGCCAACCCAAAGACCAGAAGTCTTTTGTTTTATCGTCTCTTAAATATAAATACCTTCCGGGCCGGTCGATGGGCAGGTTATTATAACGGAATCTGGTAATCCGCCTATCACGCGGATCTTTGTAAAAGCTATAACCGCCGGCCGTATTGGATATCAAGCCGCAATACTCATCATTGCCAAGATAATTAATCCAGGGAGTAGGTGTGTCCGGCCGGGTGATAACAAATTCTTTATTTTTCTCGTCAAAATAACCATACTGCATAGATTAAAACTCCTTTCAGTTGTGAATTAACACATTTCTTTATTCGCTTTTTTCTTTTTCCTCTTTGCCTTCTAATTTTTTTAATTCTTCAACCACCAATTTCGATATGGTTTTGCCATCGGCCCTGCCTTCAACCTTAGGTATAACCAGGCTCATTACTTTTCCCATTTCCCTGGTGGTTTTAGCACCTGCCTCTTCAATGGCCTGTGATACTATCTTTTTTAATTCATCTACAGATAATTCCTCCGGCATATAAGTTTTTAAAATCTCGAGTTCTTTTTTCTCTTTTTCCAAGAGGTCGGGCCTATTTCCCTTTTCATAGGCTTCCATAGAATCCCGGCGCTGTTTTATCTGCTTACGAATAATTGAAATAATGTCCCGGTCTTTTAGCTCTTTAGCTTTCTTTTCAATGGCATAATTTTTCAAAGCTGCTTTTAAAAAGCGTAGGGTGCTAAGCTTTGTTTCTTCTTTGGCTTTTAGGGCTATAATTAAATCTTTCTCAATTTTCTTCTCTAAACTCATTTTGTTCCTCCTCAAAAAGGGGACAGGCTACTTTTTTCATAACAACTTTGCAGTTCCAATTTTTACGGAAAACCCCCCTGTTTTGTGCGAGGTTAAACCTCGCACAGTTAATCTTCCTTATTTATTATAGCGGGGCTCTTTGGCTATCCTGTAGGCCTCATCAAAAATTTCAGGTTGACCTACAATCTCAGCTCTTATTAAAATTGGCACTGTCTTTTTGGCAACTATATTAAAATCGCAAGTTCTTTGCTCGCCGGCAGATAATTTAAACACTCTCTCTAAATCTCCTAAAGATTTGGCATCTTTAACGTAAAGACGAAGAGTGATTTCCTGGGAAGTTGGCGCCTTGTTCTCTATTTTTACACTCACAATCTGCTCCTTACCAACTACTAATTCCTCCGGCACAAAAAGTTCAAGTTCCGCTTGGCTATCCAGGTTCACAATCACATTCTTTACCTGGTCTGATATGGCGTAAAATGCCTTTTTGAATTTCAAATTCTTTTTTTCCATGAGCAAATTGTATTTCTTTTGAGGGATAAGCTCAATAGGACCAAATTCACCTTGTTTGTCTGTTTTAACGGTTTCGCTAAAACTTTCATCATCATATATTTTGACCTTAACGCCCTCAACAGGTTCTCCCTCCAAAAAAACCTTTCCTGAAATTTTGGCCTTTTTTTCGAGGCGCGGCATAAGTGCCAAAAAATAGCTATTATGCGGCAGCCAGTATTCTCCGCTTGAAGCACCGCTTCCCCACCATTCCGGCTGAATTCCTTTGGCACTGGTTATGCCGTTGGGTATGCCACCAAGAATAGGCCCTCTGCCTACAAATTCTGACATTACCGGTAAATTTCTTTCTCCCACGCCGCTAATCATGCAATTGCCTAAGGGGTTTTTCCCAAGCGTCCATTGCATCTGCTCATCAGCAAATTCCTCAAATTCAACCTGGCCCGTCCTCTTGGCCCACTCCAGGGCTACCAGTCCCAGGGCATAATGGTCGCAATTTAAACCGTGGGTGTGGGCAGCTGCTGCCTGGGCCTTTTCCCCGGCAAAATAATAAATCTTATAACGGCCATCTTCCTTTTCAATGCCCATGGCTACCTGGTTATAAGGAGTTAAGCTGGCCATATTTTTTAGATAACTATTAGCGAAAACCGCATTAGCATAGTGGGCATCAAACCACAAGGGGTCATTCTTTTGTTTTAAAACATCTTCAAGTTCCATAAGCCCCATATTTATGCCTATGTTGTGTATGGCATATTTATATTGTAAATTAAAATTTCTCTGTGAACTTGAGATGTAAAAATCTCCGCATGCGGCATTTTCAAAATCGGTATAGTCAAGCGATTGTAATTTAAGAAGTTTAGGCAAAAACGCTCTGGCTTTTTCAAAATATTTTTCATCGCCAGTCGCTTTATATAAAGATGCGCTGGCCCATATAAAAGCCCCTAAATCATGGGAAGTTGAAAGTCTTTGCTTGCTGGCCCATACCCAGTTTTTAATAGCCCTGTCGAGAGCGCTTGCAGAAAGCTGAGGATTAACTTTGCCAAGAGCCTGCGAGGCGGAAGTCAAGGCCACCGCATTAAAACAGGTTGCCAGGATACTCTTGGTTTTATCTTTAACTCTGGTCAATTTATCTTCCCGGGGATCCAAAAAAGCCAGATAAACATAATATTCCCCCTCTTTCATATAAGGCTGAAAATTATGCGTAATTCCCACCCAGCTAACTGAGCCATCGTCGTTGGCAATATCAATCATAAATTTTGTGAGCCAGGCCAGTTCCTCTTGCGGCTGGGGAATGCCGTTCTTATTAACATCTATAGAGAGGCATTTGCCTTTCTGGCAATAAGTGCTAAGCCCATAAAGCAGGTGTGTTGATGACCACGGTCTTTTGCCAAGGTCAAAGAGGGTGTCGTGATAACCACCTAAGACAGGATCTTTAAGATGACAGGTTTCCCCGCACCTTAGGTGATTGATGAAAGTATATTCGGGGAGGGTAGTTGTGCTATTGAGTATGTCTTCTTCAATTTTGAAGGGAAAAGATTGGGTGCGCAAAAAATCAGCCGGGCCGTGAGTTACGAATACCTCCACTACATATTCGCCCTGGCGATTAAAATCTGAAAAATCTAATATAAAATACTCGCCAAGCCAGTCTTTAAAGTCGCACCTGGCAGCATCAGCGCGGTAATAGATTTTTTTATCTTCTTTGCCAAAAATTTTAAATTTTATATTATCCAGATACCTGTCAGGGCCCTGATAATGCTTCAGGCGCACTACAGCCTGTTTTTTGTCTGTGGGATGGAAACCAACCTGGCTGGTCTGGATTTCAATTATATTTTTTAATGGCCGGAAGGATAGATTTTTTATTACCAGATTCCCCTTTTTGCCCTGACCGGGACCGTGACTGAGTGCCAGCCAAATTTCTTTTAAATTCTCGAAAGATTTATCTTTTCCGCCCCATAAATAACGGCATTCTTCAAATGGTATGTTTATTTTCTGAAATTTCTTTGTATCAAAATCAAGAACTATTTTCTTCCCGAAGTTTGTTCCGTCTTCATCGACCAATTTAAATTCAAGCACATTTTTATTGGGATTGCCGGCTACTTCAAGAATAAATTCGGTATTGGGAAAAATTTCTATATCTATCTCTTTACCAATTTGAACCCAGCCGAGCTTTTCTCCTAAATCAAAATCCATTTCAAGGGCCTTACCCTGCGCTATATTAATGCTTTTAATTTCAAGCCGGTTGCCCTCGCTCATATTTTTCTTCCAACCGCTTATATCATCAAAATCGTCTAAAACAATAACTTCACGGGCAAATGCAGTGTAATTTAAACTAAACCCCAGAAAAAACAATATTATACAAATTAACTTCCTCATATATATTCTCGCTCGTTTTATTAATCCTGCTTCTTTTCTCTCTGAACATATTCGGCAAACATGGGATCAAGTATATGATAGCTATTATCCGCTTGCCTTTTTATCAAGCCCTTATCTTTTAACCTGTAAAGAAAATTTTTTATATTGGCTACGGGGAAATTTTTGGCCCTTTTTTCGGTTATCATAATAGAGCGAATATCAGCTATTTTAAGCGGCTTATTCTTCTCTGCCAATATCCCCAATACGTCACTTTCCCTTTCGCTGGCGCGTTTAAACAACGAACTAAAATAATCGTGGCCAAGCTCCCTTAAAGTATTGATAAAAGCGCCCTCCCACTGCTTCAAGGAAACCTTGCCTTCTATCTGACAATCATAAAGGTGGCTGCATAAAAGCTGTAATTCATAAGGATGGCCCTGCGTATAAGAAAAAACCCTTTCCATAATCTGTTTTTCAAAATTAACTCCGGTATTCTTAAGAGTTTTTGAGATTATAACTTCAACCTGCTCTTTGGTTAAAGGACTGATTAGCTCCCTGCGCCTGAAAAATCTGCCAACCGGGTCATGTTTATCTATAAAAGCAGCCCAGCCTTCAGGCGTTGAGGCAAGAACAAAAAGATACTTTGTCTGAGATAAAATTTCGTCCTTACTTAAAACGCTTCTTAAAATATCAATGACTTGAGATATGGGAAGCAAATTCTGTATATCATCCAAAAGAATAACTGCCAGCTTGGCTTTCAAAGATTTAAATAAAGGTATAAGGAAGCTTGCGAATTGAACTTGCGCTTGGAGTTTTTTCCTGGTTTTCTTGTTTTTCTTTAGGGTAGCTGAAATAAAACCCATATTAAGGCCAACCGATTCTATGTCCCCTAAAAAGTGAGAAAGAGATTTTGTTCTGGGAAAACCGAAAGCCATTTCCTGAGTAATTAAGTTTATACCATCAATTGGCCTTGAACGATCGGCAAATTGAGAAATAGAACAATAAGCAGCCGGGTAGCCGTGTTCTTGAGAGATTTTTTTATATTGTTTTAGGAGGGAAGTTTTACCTATGCCCCACTCTCCTACCACCACCATGTGATTGGGGTGGGAGGTGACAGACTGTTCCAGGCTCTTTTTAAAATCAAGGAGCTGGGTTTCTCTTCCGCCAAAAATCTTCGGTTCCCATCCGGACTGAGGAGTAAAAGGATTGGACTTTATCATTTCTTAAATTTTATACTTCTACCTTTTTCATATTGCATGAAAAATTTATTTTAATAAAACCATCTTCTTCGATTTAAAATTAAACCATATTTTAATTTGCGAGGCTAAATTTTAAATCTTTTATAGGATTATCTTCTAAATCTGTCACCCTGAAGAAAAATCCCCACTCTCCGTATGATTCACACACTTTAATCAAAACCTTATTTTTGCCTTTTTTAAGACTGGCCTCTGTTATATCTTCATCACATAGAGGAGCTCTATATACTTCCTTCTCTAAAACTTCCTCATCATTGAGCCAGATAGTAATGGTATCATCGCTTCCGGTCTTAAACAAAACTTCTCTGGTTTTATCAGAATAAATATAAACCAAAGCATAAGCAACTGCATCATCGTTAGGCATAAAAATTCTATTAAAATCAACATAACCAAAATCATCTTCATTGTAGGGCTGAAACCACTTAACCTTTTTGGTCAATCCCTGATAAACAGCATCTAAATTAATTTCTTTTTCAGGGGGATATTTTGTTTTAAATCCTGCTTGCTCAGGGTTATCAAAAGGACCTATCACCAGCCAATCCTTAATAAGCTGCTTTTCCCTAATTAAATCTATAACCCTTAGATGATTGACGGCAAATTTCTCAGTCCAATCACTCTTATGAGGCAAACTAAGAACTTTATTATAGGCTTCTGAAGCATCGTCAAATTTACCCAGCCTCTCATATAACAATCCTAAATTACAATAAGCTAATGCATTTTCTCCGTCAATCTCAATGGACTTAGTAAGATACTCCTTGCCTTTGTCAAAATCATTTAAATACTTAAAATAGATTATGCCTATCTCATTAAGGGCGCGGGCCTCGTAAGCTTTAATTTCAATTAACTCTTTAAATGCCGATATGGATTTCTGATACTGTCTATCCTCACGATACCTAACCGCAAGCAAATAACGCAGTCTTGGTGTATCCGGCTCAAGACTAACCGCCTTTTCCAATTCAAGTATTGACTTATGTATATTATCATGGGCATAATACATTTGGCCCAGGATGCTGTGAATCATCGCATTATTAATAAAGAGTAAGCATATTGCTCCTATCATAACTACAGCGCTGAGACAAGAAAAGAAAACCTGCCATTTGAATCTCTTCACTTTCTTATCAAATATAACTAAACTTATTAAGAAAACAAGGACAATAAAAGGTATAACTGTCATTAAACCCACAGAACCTGCTAACATTGTACCTTTTTTCATAAAAAGTAGCGGGAGAGTTATTATGCCAAAAATTACTACAATCGCCAAAGTCCCAACTAATAATGTTACCAAGATATATGAGCAGATTGCCCTTAAAGTTGAAATCTTAAGAACTTCCCTCAAAACAACAATAATTAATATAAATCCCCATACATTTGCCAGCATGCCAAGGGCAATAATTAAAACTTTGTTACCAATAAGAGAAGTTATTAATAAGCTGGGAGTAGTTATTATACCAATAGCCGACGCCATCAAGACACAACTCAATAGATTTAGAAAATAATCCTTGGTTATGGTTTTTCTGGCTATAAAACCAAGCAGCCATACAAAAACTAATGTTATTAGAAAAGTCCCTGCCACAAAAGCCAACGGCAGTATGTATCCAATGTATGAAGGAAATATTCCGAATACAGAACTGAAGTTATCATAAAAATCCGGACTTCTCATTTGCACGGCCAT
>DAOVKU010000033.1 GCA_030631665.1 Candidatus Omnitrophota bacterium | reverse complement strand
CGCTAGTTCCAACTCCTCTCTTATTCCTGCCATAAGCGCCAAGGCCAGAGTAAAACCACAGCCGGCGCCAAAGCCAAAAAAGAGACTTTGCATTAAACTATAATTTCTTAAAACCAGAAAAAGCGCGCTAAAAAGAATGGCGCAATTACTGGTTATTAAAGGCAGATAAATACCCAGGCTCTTATGTAACTTGGGACTTATTTTTTTTATTACCATTTCTACCAGTTGGACCAACGACGCAATTACAATTATAAAAGTAACATATTGTAAAAAAGGAAGCCCAAAGCGCTTTAAAATAAAAGTATTTATCAACCACACCACAGGGGCCGTTATAGTCATAACAAAAGTCGTGGCAAAGCCCATGCCGATAGCTGAATCAATCCTGCCGGATACTCCTAGAAAAGGACATATTCCTAAAAAATATTTAAGAACAAAGTTGTTAATAAGAACGGCGGAAATAAAAATTAATATAACTTCTTTCAATTTTTAATACCTTCATGAACACATAACTTATGGAGCGCAAGCAAACATAAGTTATAAGTGCGAATTAACTTCCTCGAGATTCCAGAAATTATCGAAGAGAATTTCAGGAAATCTTTCGAGAGGAAGTATGTTTTCTTTTTAATGAACACATAACTTATGGAGCGCAAGCAAACATAAGTTATAAGTGCGAATTAATCCCGAAGCTTAATCTAAAATTATTGAACCCTCTGGAATTTTCCCAAAGGGATAATTCCGAGGATTCAGTCCCGGAAATCCTTCGAAAGGAAGTGTATTTCCTTAAAAAAGCACATAATTTACAGAAGTGAAGATGACGTAAATTATATGTGCGACTTATGCCCACGTTTCATTCCGCAAGAAATGTCTGGGTAATTAGGTTTTTTTGCCTCTAAAACTTTCGAAATTTTATTTATAACACCAATCAAAATACCAAGCGTCAAAAAAGCACCCGGGGGCAGGAGCATTATAGTCCAGGTCTGGAAACCTGAACCTAAAACTTGCTGGTTAAAAATAGTGCCTGTGCCTAATATTTCACGCACGCTTCCAAGAAGCACCAAAGCACAGGTAAAACCCACTCCCATCCCCAGCGCATCACTTATAGAATTAATCACAGGATTTTTAGAAGCAAAGGCTTCCTGTCGCCCAAGTATAATACAGTTAACAATTATTAGCGGCACGTAAGGCCCAAGTTCCTGGCGTATTTGTGGAAAATTGGCTTTTAGAAACAAATCTACCACGGTTACAAAAGTGGCGATAATAATAACAAAGCTTGGAATTCTTACCTGATTGGGGATAAACTTCCTAAAAGAAGAAACTATAGTGCTTGAACAAATCAGGGTAAAAGCGGTTGCTATACCCATAGTCAAACCATTAAATGCGGCATTGGTTACGGCTAATGTAGGGCACATTCCAAGCAACATCCTGAAAACAGGATTTTCTTTCCAGAGACCTTTAACAAAATCAGAAAATATTCCTTTAATTTTCATCTTGCTTTTTATTTAGACTTAAAGCTCCTTTTATCCATAGGGATAGACCTTACTAACTCCCTTGAACCCTAAAGGGTAGGCCTTTCTTTTCCTTTAAGGAAAAGGCCTAAGGAAAGGTCTTATCTCATTTATTTTAGCATTGATAATATTAACTACTGCCTGAGATGAAATAGTTGCACCGGTAACAGCCTGAATAACCGTTTCCTTGTCTCCCTTCTCTGAAGTATTTTTGCTTAATTCTAAAACAGATGAAGCATCTTTAAACTGTTTTTTAAATTCATCTTTGGTAATTTTATCTCCTAAGCCGGGAGTTTCTACGCTTTCCAAAATTTCTATACCTTTAATCAGAGTTAAATCTGTATTCATTACCACTAAAACCTTTATTAAATCCTGATAGCCAGGCCCCTCTGCTATAAAAGCCAATCCGGAAACTTCGCCATCTTCATCCTTGCATTTATAGAGTATGTAGGAGTCAATCTTAACTTCATCAACCTGTTTTGCTTGCGGTAAAATAGAAAGAATGGCTTTTTCGATTTTTTGCTTTTGTTGATATTTAATTTTTTCCTTGGTAATAGAATAAACAGTGGCCAGTATTCCTCCTGAAATGGCAGTAATTATCATGAGAGTCAAAACTATTTTTAGAAATCCTGAGGCAGGTTCTACTTGCTTATTAATTTCCATTTTAACCTCCAAAAGGCTTAGGGATAGTATATTTATTTATCAAAGGCGTAGCGGCATTCATAATAAGAATCGAGTACATAACACCTTCCGGCAAACCACCAAAAATTCTTATAATCATAACTATTATACCTGCGCTCATGCCAAAAATAAAGCGTCCGTTTCTGGTAAGAGGCGTGGTAACCGGGTCGGTAGTCATAAAAAAGGCACCTATTAGAAGCCCTCCTGATAAGAGGTGAAAAAGCGGAGTGCCTAAGGATGAATTTATAAACCATGACGTTAAGCTAAAAATAAAAACTGTACCTAAAAAACTAAAGGGTGCACGCCAATCAGCACGACCTCTTATAATTAAATACAATCCTCCTATTAAAATTGCCAGAGCAGAAGTTTCACCGAGAGAACCAGCTACATTGCCCACAAAAAGCTCTTTTATGCCTGTGGGAATATGAGAAAATTTCATCAAGCCAAGCGGAGTTGCCGAAGTAACTGCATCCAAACTAAAAGGCTTAACCCAGGTGGTCATCATGAAAGGAAAAGAAGCAACTAGAAAAGCCCTGCCTATCAAAGCCGGATTAAATATATTACAACCTAAACCGCCAAATAATTGTTTTGCCAGGCCTGCAGAAATTGCTCCTCCAAGAGCCGCAGCCCATAAAGGAATGCTTGGCGGCAAAACAAGAGCCAGCAATACACCCGTTACTACTGCACTAAAATCACCAATGGTAACTTTGACTCCCCTTAAATACTCAAATATCACCTCCGTTATAACACAGGAAATTACACAGGTTAATATTACTAAAGCAGAGCGCGCACCAAAAAAGTAAACACTGGCAAAAATAACCGGCGAGAGGGCTAAAATAACTTCAAGCATAATATGCCTGGTCCTAAGCCTTCTTTTCATGTGTGGTGCCGAACTTAGAATTAATAAATTGTTCATCTTAGCTTCTTTTTTTTATTTTTCCTAACTTTATCAATTCTACCAAAGGAATAGAGGCCGGGCAAACATAAGCGCAACTGCCGCACTCTATGCACTCTTCAATATTAAATTTATCCAATTCGCTGATTTTCTCCCGCTTTACCAACTGTGCAATCTTCATCGGCACAAGCCTCATCGGGCAAACATCAACACACTTAGCACATCTTATGCAAGCGTTATCTTCAAAAACTTTAACTTCTTCGTTAATAAAAACCAGCACACAAGAACTGCCCTTGATAATTGGTGCCTCTAACGTCCTTTGAGCACAACCCATCATAGGACCACCCACAACAACCTTGATTTTGGAAGCGCTCCTCACCCCGCAAAATTCAAGTATTTTTCTTAAAGGCACGCCTATTCTCACTCTCAGGTTCGCAGGTCTCATAATTCCTCCTCCGCTGACAGTGATGACTTCTTCATAAAAAGGCTTGGCTTTATAAATAGCCTCGTAAATAGCAAAAAGTGTAGCAATATTGCTTACCATAATACCCAAATCCCGCGGAAGTTTACCGCAAGGAACTTCTTTGTTAAGCAGTGTTTTAATCAGCTGTTTCTCGGCACCCTGCGGATATTCGGTATTAAGACTAACTATATCAATGCCGTCCTCGTTTTTTAACAATTTTTTAAAAATTTCTATGGCCTGTTTTTTATTTTTCTCAATAGCAACTAAAGCTCTCTCTGCTCCCGTGACTCTCATAACTAATTTCAAACCAAGAATAATCTCTTTAGCTTTTTCTATCATTAAACGATAGTCGCAAGTTATAAAAGGTTCGCACTCTGCGCCGTTTATGATATAGGTTTTAATTTTTCTGCCGTTGCGAAGCCGTAGCTTTACATGCGTGGGAAAAACAGCGCCACCCAGACCAACAATGCCTGCCTCTTCTATTTTTTTTAGGATTTCATCTGCATTTAAACTTTCTGCTTCGCTTTCTGTTAACAATTGAATTGGCCCGGGAGATAAAGTTGTATTATCGGATTCAATTAAAATAGCCTGGCTTTCTTTTAATTTTGGATGCGGAAACTTTCCAATTTCTCTTACCGTGCCATTAATACTTGAATGGATGTTGCTTGAAACCGAAGAACTCGCCCTGGCAATTAGTTGACCGGTTTTAACCTTATCTCCCTTTTTCACGATGGGGGAAGCCGGCTCTCCGACATGCTGAATGACAGGAATGATTACTTTTTGGGGTAAAGGCAAAGAAATAATGGCGAGATCTTCTGTGGCTTTTTTTCTATCCGGAATTTTAATTCCGCCAAAAAACTTCTTTTGATTTTTAAAAAAATTCATTTTTCCTTTTTTGAGTTTTTTAAACAAACAGGGCTCTTCGTTATTATAATTTATAAAAAATTTTTTGTCAAAAAATAATTTTTTTAAAAAAATTTTCCCAATTACTTGACTTTTAAAGTTTTATAGGGTATATTTTAAATGATAAAAAAAATGACACTTTCTTTTCAAAACAGTGAGGGAGGTGGTAGTAAGTGGCTAAAAAGAAAAAGGCTAAGAAAAAGAAAAAAAAGAAGAAATAACTGATCTTATTTGCTTTATTCGAATATAAAAACGCTTGTTTTTTTTAAACAGGCGTTTTTATTTGGAAGCACATAGAATTAATATATAATTTTATTTTTTGCGAAAGGGATAACATTAGTATAATACATTGATTCTTTAAAGTTTAAGCGGGGAATTTCTTATTTTTAATTTCGTGCTTCAATATTTTTTTAACTTTCTGCGTGCAGGCAAACCAAAAAAGGAAATTCATAGCCCTTCCATTCAAAAGAATTAACCTGTCCCACCTCGGAGGTGGGACAGGTTTTCTATTAAAGCCGGCTATAAAGCAAATCTAAATCCACATATTCCTTTACTAATTGTTCGACCAACCTTATTTTGGCTTTATCCTGGGGTCTTATTTTTACAATGAGGTCATGGACGGAAGTAGCTATAGTATAGGTATCATACTTAGAGTATAAAATTGGAATGTTAAGCTTTTCAACTTCTTTTAAAATATTTTTGGCAGGCAACATGCCTCCGCTCAAAATAAAACCGGAAATCGCGGTGTGTTTTTTACCAGAACTTTGTTTTTTTATAACTGCTAAAATTATATCTTCCCTATCACCGGGTGTTATAACTAAACTCCTGTATTCAATGTGCCTGATAGCATCCTTTGGTTCCATAGCGCCTACCACCGGTTTATCAACAATATTATCCAGGTGTTTTTCGCCGCTTAAAAGCTTTATCTGTGTCTCATCTAATATCTGTCGTATGGTCGGCTTTGAAAGAGACTCGTGATAAGGAATTACTCCAAAAGTCTCAAGTCCCTTCTTCTTGAGGCCCAGCCTTACCAGTTTATTTATTTTATTAAATTTACGAGGCAAAACTTTATTTATTATCACACCTATCAATTCCACGCCTTCTGCATCAAAAAGCGCTTTATTTAACATAATTTCATCTATGGGCCTGCCAATGCCGCCGCTTGAAATCATAATAACTTTTGAATTCAAAAGTCGTGCGACTTTTGCGTTTGAAAAATCAAAAACAGAACCCACGCCGGCATGGCCGGTGCCTTCAATGATAACCAGGTCTTTATTTTTTGAAACTCGTTCAAAAGAAGTTGAAATTTTCTTGGAGAGGTCGCGCCGGATGCCCTTTAAAATATATCTCTCGGTAAAACCTCTCTCTACGGCTATGGGGCTTGTGTCTTTTAAATCACAATCCAGGTCAAATGTTTTTTCTATTAAAAGCGAATCTTCATCTATTTTTTCCTCTTCTTCTATTAAGAATCGCTGACCCACGGGCTTGATGAAACCAATATTGTCCACCTTCCCGCGAAACCCTCTTATTAAACCAAGGCTCATGATTGTCTTGCCATCGTTTTGATGGGTAGCGGCAATGAAAATCTTCTTTGTTTTGCTCATAAGAAATTCCTTATTTTTTTTTTCTCCATTGTTTTAATAAGATGGGTAACGGCTTCGTTAAAAGGGAGAAATAGCCCCTTCTTCCTGCCTTCTCTAACTATAGCGCCATTAATAAAATCTATTTCTGTTTTCCTCTCCTTTTGAATATCCTGTAACATAGAAGAAATATTATAGGCCGTTCTACGGCAAATACTTTCGGTCTCTTTTACGGCATCAGGATAAGGTAGTTTTATTTTCAATTTTCGGGCTACGCAGGCTGCTTCTCCTACTAACAGAGTCATAAGTTTTCTGGCTTCTTTAATTTTCAAAATCTCGCCGTTTTTAATACGGCCAATAGCGGTTATGGCATTTATGCCGGCGTTTATAATCAATTTACCCCAAATTGCACTTTCAATCTTTTCTTTGATTTCTGTCTTTATGCCGCATTTATTAAAAATTTTCTCTATTTTTTTTAAGCCAAGGTGCTCGCAACCAGATAAAGCACCCAAATATGTCATGCCTCTTCCGGCATGCAGAGAACGTCCCGCCCCTTTTGAAATCGAGCCCTGATTAGTAACAGCAATTAAAATTCTTTCTTTTTTAAAAAAGCGTCTTAGAATTTCGATATTACCAAGTCCATTTTGCAGCCCCATAAAAAAAGTATCCTTATGAACTAGAGATTTTATGCTGCGTGCTGCTTTTTCCAAATCGTAAAATTTAACACTAAATATTACAAGCTCAACCTTACCTATCCTTCGATAATCCGAAGTGGCATTGACTTTTATTTTAACATTGGTCAAACCGTCAATTCTAAGACCGTTTTTTTTTATATAAGTTACCCTGGTTTTATCTTTATCTAAAAGCCAAACATCCTGACCACCGACCTTAAGCAAGGCTGCAAATAAACAGCCTATGGCACCCGGCCCCACAATGACTATTTTCATATTTTCAACTCCTTTTTATCGCTCATTATGAAACCCGAACAAGCCGAATGAATTCACCCAGGCTTTCTTTTCTTTTTAATTGCAAATTAGGAAATGCTTGGTTTACTTTTTGATTTTTAATTTCTTAAGCAGGTCTTCATTCATAGAAAAGGTATGTTCTGTGGCAGGAAAAATATTTTTATCGACTTCTTTTTTAAAATCGGAGAAGGCATTTTTCATTTGAGAGGCTAAATCAGCGTATCTTTTTACAAACTTTGGTCTAAATTGTTTTACAATCCCAAGCAAATCATAAGAAACTAATACCTGGCCGTCGCAATGCGGACCTGCTCCTATGCCAATGGTGGGAATATTTAAATTGCGGGTAATAAGTTTTGCCAGAGCAGAGGGAACACATTCCAAGATTAAAGCAAAACAACCTGCTTGTTGAAGGGCAAAAGCTGAATCCAGAATATCCTGGGCTCCTCCCAAATCTTTCCCCTGCACTTTATAGCCGCTTAATTTAGAAGTGGTCTGTGGTGTCAACCCAATATGACCAATAACAGGTATACCGGCCTCAACTATTTTTCTAGCTACAGAGGTCATCACGCCCGCCCCTTCCAGTTTAACGGCCTGGGCCCCGGCTTCTTTCATAAAACGACCGGCATTACCAATGGCCTCCTCTATGCTAATATTGTAAGACATAAAAGGCATATCACCAACCAAAAAGGCCTTTTTAACTCCCCGCCTGACAGCTTTGGTGTGATGAAGCATTTCTCCCATAGTAACGGGCACGGTTGAGCCATAACCTAAAACCACATTTCCCAATGAATCTCCAACCAGAATCATGTCAATATCCGCTTCGTCTATTAACCTCGCCATCTGGTAATCGTAGGCAGTCAGCATGGTAATCTTCTCTTTGTTCTTTTTTTTCTTGATCAAATCAATAATTGTCACTTTTTTATCTTCCATTCCAAATCACCTCTTATTTACAGAAATCAGAAATCAGAAATCAGAAAACAGAAAATAAAAAATCTGTCATCTGTCTTCTGTTCTCTGTCATCTGTTTTTATATGCCTCAAGAAAAGAATCGCAATAAATATGCTTATTCATTAAAAGTTCTGTTGCAATCATAGCTTGCATTAAATTTTTATCAAGCGGATCTAATATAGCAGCATCCAGTCCCGCCTCGATTAACATCACCAGATATATGCGATTAATCAGGGACCGCTGATGCGTCCTCTGTGAAATATTACTTAAACCAACGACGGTCTTCGGGGGCGGTGTGGATAATATCTTAAAATCTCGCACAGCCTCCACCACTTCCATTGCCTGTAATTGAGCAACATTTACCGGTAAAATAACAGGATCTAAATAAAGTTTATTGAGATCAAAATCTATCTGGCTGCAATAGGTGACAATTCCGGCTGCCAATTCTAATCTCTCTTCTTTGTTCCTTGGAATGCCTTTCTTGTTCATGGTCAAAGCGATAACTTCCGAATTGTATTTAAGCGCTAAGCCAAAAACTGCTTCCATTTTTTGTGGATCTGCCGTAGTAGAATTAATAATAGACTGCGGCGCGCACTTGAGTGCGGTTTCTGTGGCTTCTAAATTAGTGGTATCTATAACCAATTTTACCGGTGTAACTTCTCTTATGGTCTTTATTAACCACTTAAAAGCCTCAACCTGATCTTTAGCAGCCGGCCCGCAGTTTACATCCAGACAATTCGCTCCCGCCTCAATTTGTGCAAGCGCTAAGGCCTTTATAGGCTTCGGGTCTGCATCCTTTATGGCATTGCCCACTTTTTTATACATTCCATTTATTAACTCACCGATTATTTGCATAGCTAACCCTCATCCGGCCTTTTTATTTAAATTATCGATATATGTTTTAACTGCCTTAACTGCCGCAGGATGTCTCATTATAAGAATATCAGCTCCTGACTGTAAAACACAAGCGGCAGTTTCCGATTCCCATAAAACACCTCTTATCTTCTCACTTCCCCAGTTAGAACTTTGTTTTTCGGCTACGCAGGCCTCCTTAGCGCGCCAGGCCTCCTGGCCCACAAAGCAAATAAATGGACAAGCCAGAGTATTATCTCCGAAAAGGGCTGCCAGGCGCGCCCTTTCCATAATAGAATAGGCATATTCCATTCCATAGCCCAGTCCGCCAATGGTGGGATTGATAACTATTTTATCCACAGGCATGCCCATATCAGAGATAAGAATATTAAGTTGCTTGGCAATATTAACATCAATTGGTGACTCAGCAATTATATTGTGGCCGTCTGCCAGACACGAAGCAGCGAGAGTGCGATAATTATCCTCCGTGGCATCGCCGATAAGACAACGCTCTCCTTTGGCAGCTAAACTAACAGCTGGCAAAATTTGACTATCCTTTTCATTATCACCACATCCCAAAATAATCAACGGTGCTTTGGTGGCTTCTAAAACTTCTTTGGTTACCTTTACGCAATCTTCAGGAGTTCTGTTTCCAAAATCAGGATGGGCGCCTTGCAATTTAAGACAAATCAAATCTGCCCCATAATCTTTAAGGCACTTGTTGGCCCAGGCTCCGGGTTTATCAAAAACATCTTTAAACGGTTCTTTGAGAGTTTGCGGCCATTCTTCCGGCATAATATCGGTAATCTCCATAGCTACTACTGCCCGGTGCGGTTGAGAGCCCTCTTTGAATAAATATGGCATCGTAGATTCTCCACCTACCTTGATTTCATAAGAGCAATTTCCGCCTTCCCGGGAAGTGGTACCAATGGTTATCTCGCAAATACTGTGAGTATATTTTTCAAGGGGCAAGTTAAAACTCATTATAATATCTCCTTTATCTTCTCAAAAATAGACCTTAGCTGCTTGCCTCTCACTATGGTTTTTTTCATAATTTATTCTAATTAGACCTTTCCTTAGGCCCCTCCTTTAAAGGAATAGTAAGGTCTACCCTTTAGGGTTAAGTCGAAGACTACTCTTCGAGTAAAAGGAATTAGGAGGGTCTACCTGTACCCCCCTTGGGGTGCTTGTGCCCTCAGGGGTATCCCCGTGGATTAATACTCCTGCGGCGGTTCAATTTTGACGCTTTTAAAACGCTCTAGTTCGGTATGAGGGAAAAATAGCGCTTTAGTATATTCCTCCATATAAGAACGTTCGGTGCTTAACTCAACGTAAGTCATCATCCGGCGAATTTTTTTGATATCCTGATAGGCGTGCCTTGAAAGCAAAACATCTTTTGCGCCTGAGAGAGAAGAATTTCCCACAAATTCAAAAACTTTCTCTTTTAAATCAGGCAAAAGGCCGATAGTAACAGCGTTTTTCATATTTAAAAAACGACCGAAACCACCGGCGATATATATCTTCTTTATGTCCTTAAAAGAAAGACTAACTTTTTTAAGCAGCATACAAAAGGCGGCATAAATAGCTCCTTTAGATCTTTTCAGGTTCTCAATATCTTCCTGATTAATATAGACATTTGAGTTTTTATCATCTCTATCTTTGTAAATAGTAAAACGTAAACTCCCATTCACTTTTTCAATGCCGGCGCCGGAATCAAGGAATTTACCATCACGATTAATAATTCTATTTACGAGCATCTGCGCCAAAAGGTCGATATAGCCGGAACCGCAAATGCCACGTGGCTTCTCCTCTTTGATAGTAGAATAGGAAATCTTATAACCTTTTTCCTTATCTTTATCTATTTTAACCTTCTGGATTGCCCCTGCTGCCGCCTTCATACCACAAGCCGTCCCGCTGCCTTCAAAGGCCGGCCCAGCCGAAGCCGCACAACAGATTAACCAATCTTTATTGCCAAGCGCAATTTCACCGTTTGTGCCGATATCAATTAAAAGATTTACATCCTCTTCTTGATAAAGGCCGCATGCCAAAACGCCGGCGGAAATGTCGGCTCCAACATAGGTACTCACGCAAGGCAAAGAAATTAGAATTGCTTTAGGGTTAATGTCAATACCACATTCAGCAGCATTTACCACCGGGGCTTCATTGACCACCGGCGCATAAGGCTCCTTTCTGATATTAGCAGGATCTATCTTTAATAACAAGTGTATCATTGTGGTATTACCTGAGCAAACAACAGCATTTATATCTGCCAGTGTAATTTCTGTTTTGGAATGAATAGAGGCAACAGATATAAGGGCAAGGAGTAATTCGTTAATATTATTTACCACGGCATGATGAAGCTCTTCTAACCCACGCCCGCCCAATTTCGAGGCATGCACAATTCTTGTAATAACATCTTCTCCCCATTGAAGCTGTTTATTAAAAGTGGCCTGGGTCGAAAAAACCTTTCCGCTACACAAATCTACCAACTGTGCACTTATGGTAGTGGTGCCAATATCAACCGCCACTCCAAAATTTTTCTTAGATGAATCGCCGGCTTCGAAGGCTAAAATCTGAATATTCCCATTTAAATCTAAGATAGTAGCGGTAATCTTAAAATCTGTCTCCCTTAAAAGTCTGGGTAAAATTTTGATATTAGCAAGTGAGGTTTCGCAATGTTCTGTTCTTTTTCTTTTTCGTATCTGCGCAAAGACCCTTTCTAAATCACTCAGAGTATCAGTTAAGGTCGGCTTCGGTAACTGGAGATATATTTTTTCGATGAGAGGTTCAAATTTAAATTTTGGTTTGGTGAAAAATTTCTGTTCGATCTCTTCAACTAAACTTCCCGTCCCTAAATGATAAGCCTCTAAACGTGCCGGAACTTCAACCACCACGTCCTCGTCCTTAACTATGGTGCGACAGGCTAATCTGAACCCTTCCTTTAATTCTTTCTTTGATAATTTTCCTGTGGGCTCACTATCCACTTCTCCTTTTATTATCTTAACGCGGCATAAACCGCACACCCCCTCCCCCGCGCAGCCGCTGGGAATAAATACACCCGCTTCTCTTGAGAGGGTTAATAAATTCTTACCCGCTTGCGAGCTAATAGTTTTCATCCCTGGCAAAAAAGTAATTTTTGGCATACTCACCTACTTACTTAAATTCTTTAAAAAACTGGGAATACCTGCCGCTTCCCTTGGTCCCACTGTAACCACCCACCCAAACTCATCTTCCAGCTTAGCCTTAAGATTAGCTACGTAGCCTGGAATAATTATATTTTTATGTCTTATCTTTTCTTCTATTTTTTCTTTCTTAAGAGCGGCATCAATGCTTTCAGGAGTAAATTTATCAGCTGCCCAGGCAGTTAACACACTCATCCCCTCACAATCCACACTAACTATATAAGTGGGCACCCTGGAAGCCTGAGCTTCTGCCTCAACTGTATAATAGGTCAGGGAAAAATTGGTAGTAATTAAAACAGGTGAATCCTGAGTTATTTGTCCAATTTCATATATTTGAGATTTAACAGTCAGGGGCTTCTGGGGATCGGTATAAATGTTTTGCCTCACCGTCAAAAGAGGCAACATCTCTTCGTTCTTATCAATATTCAGGATTAAAACATTGGCATACTTACAGATAAAAGCTGCTGCCCATAAAACCTTTTGATAGTCATCGTCATTTTCGACAAAAACAATTTGCGGATAACCCAGGCTACGTTCACTATTCTTTAAAGCCGCCTTTCTGGCGTAAGTTAAATCACTAATTTTAGATAAAATATCACTTGTTTCAGTTCCGATAACTAAATTATCAAAACCTAGTTCCTTAATCTTTTTGGTTAAATCTGAAAGGCTCGAAAGGTCAGGCGCCAAAACCGCTAAGTTGGCATTATATTTCTTGGCCAGTTCGGTAAACTCTTTATAATTGGCCGCATCGGCAGCATAAATAAGAGGATTTTTATCAACACAAACTTTTAAGGCTGACTCAAGCGCCTCTGTATTTTTGGAAACCAATATTAAATTAAGATTGGAATTTTTAATACTCAGGCGAACCGCTTTTTCAAAACTTTCTGCCGAACCCTTATTGATTACAGCCACTAAATCAACTTTTATCTGTTGGCCAACCCTTTCGAATTCCATGGAGTTTATCTTCTGAAGTCTTTCTATTATCTTATCTTCAGATAATATATCTTCTAATGTAACAGCGATTGCTGTGGGATGATAAAAAGTCTCTTCATGTCTAAACATTACCGTTTCGTTGCCCAGTTTCACAGCACCTTCGCCACTGCCAATAGTAATCAATTTAATGGGAGGAGCGGAATTTTCCAGAAATTCCTGTCTTACTTCATCTGAAAGATGAGGGCATTTTTCCAAACCAACTTTTTTAGCAGCTACCTGCATGGCAAAAGCCAGGCAGGTTGGAAAACTACAATCACGACAATTGGTTTTGGGAAGTACTTTATATACATCTAAACCTGATAATTTCGCCTTTCCAATAGCCATTTTATTTTTCCTTTTAAGTCCAGGGGGATTTGACCTTACTAATCCTTTAAAGGAGGGGTCTAATCCACATATTTACCCCAAGGGCACAAGTACCCTGGGGGAATAGGCAAACCTTCCTAATTCCTCTTAACCCTAAAGGGTAGGCCTTTCTCTTCCTTTAAGGAAAAGGCTTAAGGGAGGGTATTCACTGGCTATATTATAAGCAGTTTTTATGCCATTAATGCTTAATTCTTTTAACTTCTCCATTTCTTATCCTTTTAAGCGTGTCCCACCTCCGAGGTGGGACAATGATAAATTGCAAGAAGCTTCCCGTTTGTCACATTTACACACAAAACAAAACTCACAGCCCTGCCGCATCCAATACGGCAGGAACATATTTATCCCAACCAAGCGGCATAATATGAATACCCTGACAGAAAGGTTTTAATTCTTTAATAAGCCGCGCAGCTATCTCAATAGATTTCTTGGGTCTGTCTTCTTTAGATACAAACTTCATTTCATCAATTAATTTCTGCCCAACATGCACACCGGCAATATTCTCATTCATATATTCTGCCATTCCGGCAGATTTTAAAAGCACAATGCCGGCTAAAATAGGAACATTGAAATCTTTAACCTGTTTCATGAATTTCTTGAATTTATTCACATCAAAGACAGCTTGTGTTTGAAAAAACTGCGCACCGGCTGCAATTTTTTTCCTGAATTTAATTATTTCCGGTTCTATCTCATCTGCTCCAGGATTAACTACGGCCCCTATAAAAAAATCCGGTGAACCATCAAGCTTATTCCCATTCATATCATAGCCTGAATTAAGTTGTTTTATAACTCCAATCAACTGCACGGAATCCAGATCATAAACAGGTTTGGCCTGCGGATGGTCGCCAAGTGCAGGATGGTCTCCGGTAAGTGCTAAGACATTTTTTATTCCCAACACGCTGGCTGAGAGCAAATCAGACTGAAGTGCGAGTCTATTTCTGTCGCGGCAGGTTAACTGATATACAGGCTCAATATCTCTCTTAAATAAAAGGCGGCACATAGCCAGCGAACCAACTTTCATAACCGAAGACTGCAAGTCAGTTACATTTATAGCATCCACCTTGTCTTTTAAAGCAACGGCTTCATCTAATATTTTACCTACATTGGTTCCTTTGGGAGGACCAATTTCAGAAGTTATTAGGAACTTTTTGTTTTGAACAGCCTTTTTTAATTCCATTTTATTTTTACAATTCTAGAGTGAAAGGTTTTATTTTTTTAGAAAAATCCTTAGGTGGTATAATTTCAAGTAATTTAGCCTCCTGGCCCTGTTCTTTAAGTTTTTTATAAATCAAAATCCAGGCACAGTCTTTCTCGCGGTCAACCTCACATTTGCCGTCTTTGCTTCCGCCGCAAGGACCATTCAGGAGACCTTTTGAACATCTGGTATAAGGACAAATGGCACTGGTCTTATCAAGAAGGCACTCGCCGCATAACGAACAAAACTCTACAAATTTCTGCGCCTTACCAAAAACGGCTCCGGCAAAAAGAGTATCTGTGCCTGAGATAACTTTTTTCTTCTCTCGCAAAGAAACATCAACTACCTGCACGCCCAAACCACAGGCAAGTACAAGTATGGTATCGGCCTCTTTTATTTCTTTCCTATTTTTGACAATGGATAATTTAGCCTTGGCCTCAATACATGGAGGCTCGCTTACAAATTTACCCACAACCTCTTTATCATTCTTAATGAGAAACTCGCCTATTTTGCGCACTTCTTCCTCTCCGCCGCTCTTGCATGTGGTAGCACACTCAGAACAACCCATGATAAATATTTTTTTTGAACCCTCAAGCATCTTTAATATTTCTTTTTTATCTTTTAACCTGCCAATAATCATTGCGTTAACCTCAAAAGGTTTCTCATCAGCATAACCGGCGTCAATGCTCCCACTCCGCCCGGCACAGGTGTAATAAAAGAAGCCTTCTTTTTAGCCGTCTCAAAATCAACATCACCTACAAGCTTGCCATTCTCTCTGTTTATGCCAACATCTACAACCACAACCCCTTTTTTTAAAGAAGAACCTTTTATAAATCGGGGTTTGCCCACTGCTACAATTAAAATCTCAGCTCTTTTTAGATGCATTTCAAGATGCCCGGCTCTTGATGTGCCTATATGGCAAACGGTCGTAGTGGCAAGTTTATTAAGTAAAAGTAAGGAGAGAGGCTTGCCAACTATTTCACTATGCCCAACTATTACCACTTCTTTCCCCTGCAGGTCTATTTTGGTCTCTTCTAATATAGCCATAACACTGGCAACGGTTGGGGAAATGATTTTAGGCTCAAGAAAAAATAATTTACCTAAATTTTGCGGATGCAAACCTTCTACATCCTTATCAGGACTTAGAAAATTTATAGCCCTCTTTGGGTCAAGATGCATCGGCAGGGGCATTTGAATTAAAATACCATCTACCGTACCGGCCTGGTTTAAATTCTGAATTTTCTTATCTAAATTATTTTGTGAAATATCGCCGGGTAATTTTTGAAAATCAAATCCAATACCCAGCCTTGCGGCTACTTTTGCCTGTGAGGCCAAATAAATCTTAGAAGCGCTATCTTCTGCGATTACAACTGTTGTCAATTGTAGAGCTCTGCCCAGTTTTCTTTTTTGTGCTTCTACCTGCTTTTTAAGCTCTTCTTCAATCTTAACAGCAATATCCTTACCACGCAAAATTTTGCCTTCCACCTTATTTCTCCCTTAATACCATAATTTCCAACATGGAGGGGAAACCTCCTTTCAAAATAAGAAGTTTGGTTTTATAAATCAGGATTTTGTTAATCTTCTATCTACTCTCACCAGAATATTCTTTTTTTCTCCGATAAGTTTTTTGCTCAAGCCCTTTATTTCTTTATTTAAAGTGCTGGTTAATTTCTTATCGCCCAAAGCTTTTAAATTTATTTTTACATTAAAAGAGGCTCCTTCAAAACAGGCCAAAATGAGAGATGCGGCCACAGCAACATCGCTGATAATATTATCTTTACTAAGGCGGGTTAACTCCTTAGCATCCTCCATTAGAAGAGGCATTAATCTCAAAACAGCCGTGGGCGGCTTAAGCGTTTTTAAAAGAGCTTTTTTGATTCTTTTTTTATCTTTTTTTTTACTTTTGATAATCAAAGAAAATGCCTTATAGCTTCTGATATCCTCTTCTATCAAGTCTTTCAACTTATTTAAACGATGAATTGATTTTTTCTCTATGAGCTTAAGGGTCTTTTTGGCCGCCTCTTTGCTCTG
>DAOVKU010000083.1 GCA_030631665.1 Candidatus Omnitrophota bacterium | reverse complement strand
CGGACGAGTTTTGCGTTTTTAGGCACTTTTTGTGTGCCCGAAGGGTAAAATTGCAATCAAGCGAAAAATACAGTTTTGTTACTCCTTATTTTCTTTAATATTTTATTGTTACCAAAATACTGAAGAACTACACTCAGGCGAGCGAGTTCCGCAGCCACCGAAATTACAAAAGACCTTTGCGTAAAAAAATTACACCGGAGTAAAAAAATTTATCAGTTTCATCTGCAAAGTCATACATTGTACTAAAATCTATTCTTGCTAAAATCTTAAATCCGGCCAGCGATCCTTCATTGCTCCTACATTCTCCCTGGTAATCAGGCGTACGGGTGTTAATTTAACCGGCACTTTATATTTGCCGTTTTGAATTGTTTTATCAGCTTCTAATTCTTCACCTTTAGCTATTTTAACAGCTATCTCAAAGGCGCCAAGTCCTAACTGATAAGGTATTTTGTCTACGTCAGCATCATTAGTGCCCTTGATTATGGCCTGGCAGCTGTCTTTGTCGGCATCGGAGCCAACGGTAACTACTTTACCCGTTAAGTCTTCGGCGATAAGGGCCTGCACTGCGCCCATAATCATGCCGCTATTATTAGCTAATATGCCTTGAATGTTATTGTTATAATTTGTCAATGCATTCTCGGTAGTAGCCATAGCTAAATCTCTTGACCATGCTCTATGACTTTGCTCTACCACTATTTTAATATCAGGATAATTTTTTAGGATATTTTTGTTTCCGGCCGTTATTTCCCTGGCTACATCGTTACCGGCCTCACCTTTTAAAATCACTACATTTCCCTTTCCATTAAGCTGCTCAACTAAATATTCGGCCTGAATTTGACCTACCATGAAACTATCAGCGGTAACATGACAGCTGAGAGAAACATTAGTTGGAAGTCTATCCATAGAAACCACAGGCACATTTTCCCTCTGCGCTTTTTTAACCAGCGCAGCGGCGGCAACGGTATTAACCGGATGCAAAATTAAAACATCAATTCCCTGGGCCAGAAGATCCTCCACGTTACCAACCTGAGCCATCTCGTTATTATTAGAAGAAACCCAGTAAACCTCAACGCCATACTTATCTTTATTGTCCATCATGGCCTGTTTCATAAAAGAATAAACCGCTTCTTTCATGGTAGCCACACTCACGCCTATTTTAATTTTGGATTTCTTAGTCTTAGCATGAGATAAATTCGCCGTTAATATGAAACAAATTAAAAAAATAAATGTTATTCTTATAAATTTCATGGCCCTCCCCCCTATTTTGTCTGTTTTGTTAACAGCGCCATAATTTTACCGGCGCAAAATACCGGTTTACATTTTAACCCAAAAACGTTATTAATAATATAATAAAATTTTCTTGGCCTGCGAAGGTATATTTACTTTTCCTCTTTCAAACCCTTCCCGGTCCTTGCCATCTATTTTAACGCCCTTGATGTTTTTCCCGAAAGGCAATACCAAAATGTAGCCCTTAGGTGGTGTTTTCTGAGCGGAAAGTGTCAATTTTATAAACTCCTTTTTTAAATGGCTCTCTAAACGAAAATTTATTTCTCCAAAATAAGTAGGTGCTTTTTTTATCTCTATACACTTGCCATCTTCTAACCAAGATTCCGGTATACAGGGCAGAAGAATGATTTTTTCATTTTCTTCCCTAAAAAGCATATCTCTTAAACTAAGTATATAATGCGCCGCCGCCCAACCATGTGGAATATCGCATACCACACCTTCATCTATTTCTCTTAAGCCCTCTTTATTAAGGCGAGTATACATTGCCTCCATCCACCCGCCTGGACAGGATTGATGTTTTACGCTCCACTGCATATTCTTAATAGCCACGTCTTCCATTCCTAAATAAATCAAAGGATGTGCCAGCATTACATTATAACTCCAGAAATATTTTTCATATTCTACATACCATCCACCGTCATAATCAGAAAATTTTCCGCTTCTTGCCCAATATTGTTGATATGATTCCTTAAGTAAATCCAATGGAACGGGTATATTTAAACTTAAACCCGGGAAAAGGGCTGGGCGATGCGCCCAGGCCATCTGCGTTTCTCCCAAAATCCGATGTTTACTATCTACGATTCTTTTGCCGGGAGGCCAATAATCAGCGAACGCGGGTATATAAGAAATCCGCTCTCGCTTCATGACTTTTTTAAAACTTTCCATAAGACAATTAAGAAAATCTTTATATTCCTTGATAAGCCACTTTAGGTCATCTTCTTTTTTTAAAACCTTTGCCGCCTCAATGGTTGCCTTAAGCCCGATAATTCCCCACCAGTTATCAATATATAAGTGTTCCTTCTTTGAAAAATTATCCTGGCTCATACTTCCCGGGAGCAAGCCATAAATGGGAGAATCTTTTAAAGCGGAGTTCAGTTGTTGGGCTCGTAAAATTTTAAGCTTCTGAGAATCTTTACGCATTTTTGGATAATTTTTTCCTAGCCATTTTTTATCCTGCGTGATTCGATAGTGTTCATATAAAGCGTAAATGCTGCCTCCCAATCCGTCTAAATAGGCATCATCGTCTTTGTAATTAAAATAAGTTAACGTCTCCCTCGCCACTCTTTTCAATCCAACCTTACCCAGGACATCAGCCATCTCCACCGCATCATGGAGCGTAAAACTGTCATAAAAATAAGGTCCCGGCCAAAGTTCTCTTCCTGTCATCATTATTAAAATGTAATAAATTGAAGCATAAAAACAAGTTACAAACTCTTTATCCGGCAAATTTAATTCTAAAGAAACCTTCTGCTGCCAATATTTTTTGATCTCTTCGAGATTAGAATCAAAATTAAGTCTTTGGGCAGCATGCGTAAAATCATTTTTTTTCTTCTCTTGCGAAGGTACTACAAAATCGTAACTTTTCTCTTTGCCCGGTTTCAATTTCATTTTATAAACCAAGGCTGCGCTGGCATACCCATGCTCATCTATTACTTTCTTATTTGCCGGTAGTAATCCCGCTCTTGCAAACTCCCATATATCGCCATCCCTAAAGGCACTGGCACCAAAAACATCTGGTTTCTTCTCTAAATACAAACCAACTCTTTTATTTACCTTTACAAAATTATTGCTATTATATTCTATTTCTCTTATACCTTTTTCATCCCTTCTTTTTGAAAGTCCGGAATGACGAATAACTACATAGAACGATAATTCTTTCTCCTTAATTCCCTTATTTCTAATAGAAGTTCTGGCGAAAGTTATTAAACATTCACCGCCATCGACTTCCCTGGCAAAAACAGTTGTTTTTACCTGGATACCTTCAATTTCCCATTTAACTATTGATATAGGAAGTTGGCCTTCCGCTAAATCCCAATTGGTTTCAAGTACCTCCGGGGCGTAAAGTTTCTTTTTATCATGGTCATAAATCCAAAAAGTAATCAGGTGTGGATGCGGCGGGGGAGCAAATGAACCGTCCTTACCTACAATTGTTTTCCAGCGGCATGCTTGCGCACCTACAAGCCCGCGTATTTTATCAAAAGTGTTCCACACTGGACACTTTTTTTGTTCTTTAAGATATTTTGGGATATCTTCTTTTTTGATGTTATTTATATCGAACTTAACTTCCTTCATATCCTCTCCTAATTTACCCAGATAGATAACTTGCTATTCAAGGGGATTTATTTTTTGTCCGTTTATTATACACTAATACGCGATTTTTATCCAAAAAAAATCAGGACTTTAATTAAGTGTGTTCTTTCTCTTAAAAAATCCTAAAATTACTTTTGTGTCTTCTTTTATTTGTTTAATTTAATCTTCATAATAAATAGTTATTTCAGTTGGTAATTTGTAAAAAACCACTTCACCCATCGAAGATACTTCTATCTTTTCTCCGTTGAGGCTAACCTCTTTAATTTTCTTCGGCCGGGGAAGCATAAAAACAAAACCGCCTGGCGGCGAAGTTGCATCGCCCTTAAATTTAGCCCTTAAAATATTCTCCTCTTTTTCAATGCTATAACTTATGCTCCCATAATAAGTCGGCATATCTTTAACTGAAACACCTTCTTTTAGCCAGGCATCATCTATGCCCACACCTAATATCAACTGCTCGTTCTGTTCACAAACAAACAAGCTCCTTACTGCATTTATGTACTCAGCGCCAACCCAGGTATGAGGCATATCCCCCAGATAAAACGGAGGCCGATAATCGGTATCAATTACCTCTGCCCACTGATTCCAGGCTATAGGCTGACGATGTTTCAGCAGATACTTTAATGTATCAAGGGCACGGACTCTCTGTCCCATATAAGCAAAGGCAGCAGCATTTCTTATTTCATAAGGCCCGAAAATGCATCTTGACGAAGAAGCCATTCTTCTCCGTAAATTCAAATAATATTTATTAAAGGTGTTTTCTAGTTGGGGCTCAGGTAGATTTTCTAATTCCTCGCAATATATAATCGCACAAGCCGTGGCCGCGGGGTCCCAATCAGCTTTTTCAACGCAACCGGGCACATAGTTTATATTTTTTGTTTTCATGACCATGTCTATTGATTTATAAACCGACTTTTTAAGTTTGTCGTATTCTTCCTGAGCCCATTGAGCCAATTCATCATCCTCCAGCGCCTTGGCAATATTTACACCGGAACGCCATCCTTCCAAGGCCCAGAAATTGTCCCAATAGGAATGAACCGGAGGAACATATCCCTCATGGCTGATAGAATCCGGGAGTATGCCGTAAAATATTTTTTTCTCAGGTGAGTTTCTATATTCAGAACTAAGCCTTTGTTCTCTCAAATCAACTAAAAACTCCAGGGCATTGATTACATTAGGCAGTTTGTTCTTAAGCCATGTTTTATCTTTTGTAAAAACATAATACTTAAATACAATAAATACAAACTCGCCCTGGCTGTCATATTCATCCACCATCTCCGGCCCTTCTTTCATACGTATAATAGGTGGGATTTCACCGCTCTCATACTGGTATCCAGTATACCAGTCAATAAATTCCCTGGCTTCATCAACCAACCCCAGTTTTAGGAAAATATAGCTGACAATACCGCCGTCGCGTATCCAGGCCTTATCATAATTTCTTGAGCCCGGCTGTAAACTGGGACCATCTTTGGTGATCAGATTATAGGCAATATTAGACTTAAATGTATTTATCATGGTCTTATCAGGAATATTTATTTCAACAATATTTACCTTTGATTCCCAGAAATCAATTCTTTCCTGAAACATTTTTTTAATTTTAGCGCTGATTTGACTTTCTTTCATATTTACATTCAAATGCGGGGCCTTATCATGAAACGGTATAGCTATAAAATAATCTTTTGACTCTCCTGGTTTAAGTGTATAGCTATACTCTAGAGCTCCGGAAGCATCCCAGTCAACAGGATCCCAATCAGGACATTGGGCTAAATCTTTGTTAGGAGGCAAAACTCCTTTTTGGATGACATTAACAATATCTCCTTCAGGCAGATCATCAACTTGTATCATTCCCGGCTGAGAACCAAAACCAACAGGCTTTATTAAGGGAAAAATTTTATATTTTTGGTTAACTTCAACGGTATAATTTTTATACTGGATATTGTAAATTGGTGAAAACCCGCCTTGCTCCTCACACGGCCACCAGGGCGGGTATATCTGAAAAGGACGTATGGCCAAAAATAACTTGCCCGTAACTGTTTCTTTGCGGTCATTTTTGATATTATACCAGGCATAAGCGCTGGATTCACCGGGCTTGCCATAGGCAAATAATTTTATCTGCATGGTGATATCTTTATAATCCCATTTTACCAAAGGCAAAGGCAGGTATTCGTTTTCCAGAGACTGGGTCACTGCCACGTCTTCTCGGGTAATCAGTTTATTATCCAGGTATAAGAATGGCATAATAGAAAAACCCTGTTTATGAGGTTCTATAGTCCCGTCTTCACCGAAAAGCGCTTCGTTATGGTCATCTGCTAATCCAACTATAGTCCAGTAACCCTGCTCTTTGGATAACCATCGGGGATAATATCCCAGAGGAGATTCCTGTCCGGCCAGCTCGTATTTCGCTTTTAGAGAGCCGGCCTCTGCAGGGTCTTTGATTTCTATTTCTTTTATACTAAAACTGTTTTCAAGAGCGCTCTTATTTAATTTTATCCTGACCCGCTGTGTCTGTGTTTCCCAGAAATATATCTTATCCCTGCCGCCGTTACCT
>DAOVKU010000090.1 GCA_030631665.1 Candidatus Omnitrophota bacterium | reverse complement strand
TTTTCACAGGCATGCAAGACGGTCGAGTGATCCCGGCCCCCAAAAGCCTCTCCTATTTTGGGGAGCGAAAAATCTGTTAGGTTGCGAGCCAAATACATAGCAATTTGCCTTGGATGTGCTATAGCCCTGGTACGCCTTTTGGTGGTCATATCAGAAAGGCGTATATCAAAATAACCGGCCACTTCTTTTTGAATCAAATCAATAGTAATTCTTTTTTCCTGTTCTTGCAAGAGGGCTTCTTTTAAAACCTCTTTCGCTAAATCAACACTTATCTCTTTTCCCATTAAAAGTGAATAAGCCACAACCCTTATCAGGGCGCCTTCAAGCTCCCTAATGTTTGATTTTATTTTATTAGCAATAAAAAAAGTGACATCATTGGGAACGCCTACCACCTCTTTTTCTGCTTTTTTTCGCAGGATAGCGATACGCGTTTCTAAATCCGGCGGCTGAACATCGGTTATAAGCCCGCATTCAAAACGAGAAACAAGCCGTTCTTCCAATTTTGGAATTTCTTTCGGGGGCCGGTCGCTTGAGATTACAATCTGTTTGCGCGCATCATAAAGGGCGTTGAAGGTATGAAAGAATTCCTCTTGGGTGCTTTCTTTGCCGGCAATAAATTGAATGTCGTCGATGAGCAACACATCTACGCTTCGATATTTAGCCCTAAAGCTCAATGTGCTGCGATTTTGTATAGCGCTTATTAATTGATTGGTAAATCTTTCACTTGAAATATAAAGGGTTTGTATTTGGGGTTTATTTTTCAGAAGATGTTGACCGATAGCTTGCATTAAATGGGTTTTTCCGAGCCCCACGCCCCCATAGATAAAAAGCGGGTTATAAGCATCAGCAGGCGACTCAGCCACGGCCATAGTGGCAGCATGGGCGAAACGATTTGAAGGGCCAACCACAAAATCCTCAAAGGTATATCTGGGATTTAAAAAAACACTAAGGCCGCTTGAAGCAACTTTGCCGTTCTTTTTAAAAAAGGGTTTTATAAAGGGTTTTTCCGCTTGACCCATAACAAACGAAAGGGTTGCCTTTTTTCCCATTAAGCGGTTGGCAATTTTTATTATTTGTTCCTGATAATGCTCTACCAGCCAATCCTTAAAAAATTTATTTGGCGCTTCAATGGTCAGAAGGTCATCTTTGAGCCCCAGGGGTTTTAATGGCTTTATCCAGGTTTCAAAACTTTGGGGGCTTATAGTTTTTTTAAGTTCTTCGCTTATTTTGAGCCAAATTTCTTTTGCGACTTGCGTCATTTTTTTACTTTGAGTTAAAATTGTTTAAAATATTTTTATTGCCAGGTGCTTTTTTAGGCAAAAAAACAGGCTTTATCCACAACCCCTTGCCAGGCAATCCCAAAAGCACGTATTTAAAAAAACACAAAAGAAAACAGAGCTTGAACAAAAAACAACCTTTTTGATAATAAGGCCGCGTTAATCCATCATTGCAACCCAAATTAGCACAAACAGTTACAATTAAAAAATAACTCCCAAGACAAAATTAACAAATCGCCTAACTCGCGAACAAACAGCTCTTCAATGATAAATTTGGCATTAATGGCCGTTTTCTTTTGGAATATACTGTTTGCCGGCAAACTATTCACAGGTTATTAACAGGTTCCGGAAACTTTTTTAATTCCGCAAACCATATGATTTTTTAACGGCCAAAAAATACCGGATTAATTATATCAGAAAAGAAAATTTTTTCAAGAGATTTTTATATTTTTTTATAAAATGGATTCTTGTGATGCAACAAACGGCATTGGGCGAACCCGGGGGGCGTCAAGCATCCAAAACCACGCTTCTGTTTATCGAGAGCAAAGTTCGCTTGACTATAATTTTATTTATGTTATAATTTTTAATCATGAAAAAGAATCTTACTCTAAAGTCAAACTTAAAGAGAAAAAGAAAACACGGTTTTAGAAAGCGCATGGCAAGCTCTGACGGCCAAAACATTTTGGCCCGTCGCCGCAAAAAAAACAGAAAAAGACTAACTGTTTAAATTATAAGTGAAACCACCTTCTTCTAAGGATAAGCGGCTTAAGAATGGAGAAATTCAATTTCTTTTAAAAAAGCCAAAGAAAATCGGAGGCCGGAACCTTATTATTTATGTGCGTGAAAATCAACTTCTTTTTTGCCGGTCAGCTATATCAATTTCTCGAAAAGCCATCAGGCTTTCTTCCGGCAGAAATCTTTTTCGCCGAAGAATAAAAGCTTCTTTGGTCCAGGCGCAAAAAGAGGGAGTGGGAAGCAGCGGTTACGATAGGTTGATTGTGGTCAAGGCCAAAGAAGTTCTTTCTTATAAAGAAATAAAAAAAGAGCTTTTTTGCTTGTTAAAAAAACTCAAATGAAGATAAATATAGTAAATCGAGCGGGTATTTTTATAATAAAGTTTTATCGTAACTACTTGAGCTATTTAAAGTTACCTTCTTGTAAATATTATCCAACCTGTTCCGAATATGCCATATCTTGTCTTAAAAAGCATAATTTTTTTAAGGCCGCCCTCTATATTATCTGGCGCATTCTAAGATGCAACCCGTTTTCAAGGGGAGGGCTTGATCCTGTTAGATAAAAATTATTTTACAGTTACCCGGCAGGATGGTCTACGACTTACCCGACAAAAGAAACATATTTTATTTAAACAAACTTTAAAAAAACATCTATTCAAGGGGAGCATATAATGATGGAAAAACGTACTTTATTAGCTATTATTTTATCCATAGCCGTGCTTTTAATTTATCAGGGCATAGTGGGCAAGTTTTATCGCAAACCCTCGGTAAAAACCGAAACATCCCAGATGTTTTCCGCAAGAAAGGAAGAGCGGGCAAAACCGGCAGCGCCCCTGGCACAAAAACCCCAGCCCCCGCAGGAACTACAATCCGACAAGATGGCTGATGAAACAACCATTTCAGGTAATGGGCTTTTTCTTCGTCTTTCTTCGGAAGGAGCAACTATAAAAGAAATTTTACTTAAAAACAAAGAATGCGTTGGAGAAGATAAAGCATTCTGTTTGGTAAAACAGGAAGAGGCGTGTTTTGCTCCCTTTGCTTTTTGGTTCGGCGCCGAACCACAAGCAACAGCGCAACTAAAATACAAGATGACAAAAGAATATGACAGAGTTAATTTCAGTGCCAACATCGCTAAACAGTTAAGGCTTCACAAAAAAATTTCTTTTAGTAAGTGCAAGTATGGTATAGAGTTAGAATTAATTTTTGACAATTTTTCCGATCAAGACAAAGAAGTGAAGTATCTTATAGTAGCTGCTTCCGGCATTAATCAGTCCAATAAGATGGACAAGCGTTTTTCAGGCATTGAATCAAAGGTTGACGGTACAATTTTATGGGAGAATCTCAGAAATTTAAGAAAAGCAGAGAACTGGGTTGAACATAGCGGAATTACAAACTGGACAGCCCTAAGAAATACCCATTATGAAGTTGTTCTTAGGCCCGAATCTCCTGGTTCAGCAGCTGCCAGTGTAGCGCGCTCTATCGACAAAGATAATCTTGCTTGTGGCCTGAAAGCCGACACCATTGTAGTTCCTGCCAACTCATCAATTTCTCACAAATATCTGCTTTATGCCGGGCCCGCTGATTATAAATATCTAACAGTTTATAATCTCCAGGACACAATTTATTTTGGAAAGCTAAATTTTATTTGTAAATTTCTATTAAAATCATTGCACTTTTTTTATGGCATTACTCATAATTACGGAGTGGCAATAATAATTTTAACCCTGGCAATCGGTGTAGTTTTATTTCCACTCACTTTAAAAAACTTCAAGTCCATGAGGCAGATGCAGGTTATACAGCCGCACATTAGCAAACTAAGAGAATTGCACAAAGACGATCCACACAAATTACAGCGCGAAACCATGCAACTTTATCGAAAATACAAGGTTAATCCCCTGGGTGGATGCTTGCCAATGTTTTTACAGATGCCCATTTTTATTTCTTTATATATAACCCTGATGCGCTCTGTGGAGCTAAAAGGAGCCCACTTTTTGTGGATAAAAGACCTTTCCGGGCCAGATGCCTTTGCCTCCATTCCCAAGCTGCCTTTCCTGGGCGATAAACTAAATTTACTTCCTCTTTTAATGATTGGGGCTATGATTGCCCAGCAAAAGATGTCGTCATATAAACGAGCTAAATCTGATCCCCAAACAGAACAGCAGCAAAAAATGATGTTGATGATGCCGCTTGTATTTGGTATAATATTTTATAGTCTTCCATCAGGATTAGTGCTTTACTGGTTAACTAATACCATTTTTATGACCTTGGTCCAATTCCATATTGCCAGGACAATGCCGGCCGTAGAAACAATAGCCGGGTAGGTCGCAGACCATCTAGTTGGGACAGGAGGGGCAGTTTATGTCAAAAGAGCCAAGAAGCATTGAGGTTGAAGGAGCTTCATCTAGAGAGGCCATTAGAAAAGCTCTTAAAATTTTAGGCGTTACCAGAAACAAAGCAATTATTAAGGTTCTTTCAGAAGGAGAAAAGGGGCTTTTTGGCATGAAGGGAGCTGTTCAGGCTAAAGTAAGAGTGACCCTAAAAGAATAGAACAGGTATGTTCTACGTGGAACTTTGTTCCACGGGGAACATGGGAAAAATGTCCAAAGTAATAACTATTTGTAACCAAAAGGGCGGTGTGGGCAAAACCACAACCGCAATAAATATAGCAAGTTACGTTGCTATGGCTTCCCACAAAACCCTCCTGATAGACATTGACCCACAGGCAAATGCTACCAGCGGCCTGGGGGTGGATAAAAAGTCTGTTAACACAAGTACTTACGAATGCCTGCTTAACCACGTAGATTTTAAAGAAATAATTTCTCCTACGAAAATAGACAATCTGTATCTTGCGCCTTCCAGTATTCGCCTTACAGGTGCTGAAATTGAGCTGGTATCGGAATTAGGCAGAGAAAACAAGCTTAAACAAGCTATTGAAACCATAAAAGAAGAATATGCCTATATTTTTATTGATACACCCCCATCACTTGGCCTGCTGACTTTAAACGCACTTACAGCTGCCGACCGGCTCATTATTCCCCTACAATGCGAATATTATTCTTTAGAAGGAATAAGCCAGTTATTAAACACCATTAATTTGGTTAAAGAAAATTTAAATCCACACTTGGAAATCGAGGGTGTAATTTTAACTATGGCTGATTTTAGGACCAGATTGGCAGATGAAGTTATTAATGAAGTGAAAAATTATTTTGGAGACAAGGTCTATAATATAATTATACCCCGAAGCATTAAAATGGCCGAAGCTCCCGGATATGGCAAACCCATATTTTTATATGACGCGAAATCAAAGGGTGCTTTAAAATATAAAGAATTGGCAGAGAACTTTTTAAGACATAATCAAATTTTCCCAGAGAATTCTTCCAAAGCAAAAGAGAAACCACAAAAATTAGAATCGGAACTTTTGAACAAAGAAAAGCAGCCACAAGAAAATAAGACTCAGATTTAAAGCTGTAACTACTTGAAATAAAAGAAGTTAAGTGAAAACACAACTTGCGGAGCATTGGCGAGGCAAGTTGTCTGTCTGAACTTATCCCAAAGGCAGTACTTCTATGAAGAAACTTCATTCGGGATTAATTCCGACATATCCGCCTGGGGTGGATGTCGTCATTGAAAAGGGGAATATCTATCATGGTAGAAAAAAGAGCACTTGGCAAGGGTTTAAGCGCATTAATCCCGGGAGGGACAAAGGCCCGCGAAAAAATT
>DAOVKU010000034.1 GCA_030631665.1 Candidatus Omnitrophota bacterium | reverse complement strand
TTCTTAGGCCACAATCTCACCAATTACTCCTGCGCCTACAGTATGTCCGCCTTCTCTGATGGCAAACCGCAGGTTTTTTTCCATAGCTATGGGCGTAACCAGTTCTACCTCTACTGTAACATTATCCCCCGGCATAACCATCTCAACGCCTTTGGGCAGCTGGACAACGCCGGTAACATCAGTGGTGCGAAAGTAAAACTGCGGGCGATAACCGTTAAAGAAGGGGGTGTGACGACCGCCTTCCTCTTTGGTCAAGATATATACCTCAGCCTTGAATTTGGTGTGAGGGGTAATGGAACCGGGCTTAGCCAAGACCATACCTCTTTCAAGCTGGTTTTTTTCTACGCCTCTTAGAAGAATACCAACATTGTCGCCGGCTACTCCTTCATCTAAAATCTTTCTGAACATTTCAACGCCGGTAACTACACTCTTGCGAGTGGGCTTGATACCAACAATTTCGATTTCTTCGCCTACAACAACTTTTCCTCTCTCGATGCGGCCGGTGCCAACCGTGCCTCGACCGGTTATCGAGAAAACATCTTCTAATGCCATTAAAAATGGTTTATCTAAATCACGTTTGGGTGTAGGAATAAAGGTGTCTATGGCTTCCAGGAGTTCACCGATGCATTTGGTCTTTTCCGGATTATCCGGATCATTCATGGCTTCTAAGGCGCTGCCCTTGATGACCGGAACTTTATCGCCCGGGAATTTATATTTGGTCAAGAGTTCCCTTACTTCCAGTTCTACCAATTCCAGCAATTCCTTATCGTCAACCTGATCAACCTTGTTCAAAAAAACCACTATGGAAGGAACATTAACCTGCCGGGCCAGGAGGATATGCTCTCTGGTCTGCGGCATGGGACCATCAGCGGCAGAAACAACCAAAATAGCACCGTCCATCTGAGCGGCACCGGTAATCATATTCTTGATGTAGTCAGCGTGACCCGGACAATCGATATGGGCATAATGGCGCTTCTCACTTTCATATTCAACGTGGCTGATAGCAATGGTCAGACCGCGTTCCTTCTCTTCCGGCGCGTTGTCTATCTGATCATAGGCATAGCTTTTGGCCATACCTTTCTTAGACAAATACTGGGTCATGGCGCTGGTTAAAGTAGTCTTACCGTGATCAACATGCCCGATGGTGCCGATGTTTACATGCGGTTTTGTTCGTTCAAATTTTTCTTTGGCCATTGTGTGTCCTCCTTTAATGAGCACATAACTTATGGAAGCGAAGCTGACATAAGTTATAAGTGCAAATTAACTTCCTCTTCGATTTCTGAAATTGTCGAAGAGAATTTCAGAAAATTCTTCGAGAGGAAGTGTATCTTTTTTTAAATGAGCTCACAACTTACGCAACTGCAAGGAGTGTAAGTTATATGAGCAAATTAACTTTAGCTCGATTCTCCATAAGTGACAACTTTATTTTGCTTCTTCTTTTCCTATAATTTTGTTTGCAATCCGTTCAGGCACTCTTTCATAATAAGCAAATTCCATAGTATACGTTGCCCTTCCCTGAGAAAGAGAACGTAAATCAGTAGCATATCCAAACATCTCGGATAAAGGAATTTTTCCTTTAATAACTCTTATATTCGCTTTTGGTTCCATGGATTCAATCTTGGAGCGCCTGGAATTCAAATCAGAAATAATTTCTCCCATATATTCTTCCGGCACCAGCACTTCTAAATTCATTAAGGGTTCTAAGAAAATGGGCTTTCGCTTTTTCAGTCCTTCGCTAAAGGCGATAGAACCGGCCATTTTAAATGCGAGCTCTGAAGAATCAACCTCGTGAAACGACCCATCAACTAAAATAACCTTAATATCCGTAACTTCATAACCAGCTAATGAGCCACTTTGCGCAGCAGACTCAATGCCTTTTTTAACGGAAGATATAAATTCCCTTGGTATGGCCCCTCCTCTAATCTTGTTCACAAACTCAATGCCAGAATTGACCTCACCGGGTTCCATAGTAATAACGCAATGTCCGTATTGTCCATGGCCTCCTGTCTGCTGGACATGCTTACCCGTTGAGGAAACTTTTTCGGTTATAGTCTCCTTATAAGCAACATGGGGCCTGCCAACCTTCGCCTGCACTTTAAATTCTCGCAATAATCTATCAACCAAAATTTCCAAATGCAATTCTCCCATACCAGATATTATGGTTTGATTGGTATCTTTTTCGTAATTAACTTTAAATGTCGGGTCCTCTTCTTGTAATCTGCCAAGTGCGATACTTAATTTCTCCTGATCAACTTTAGTAGATGGTTCAATGGCCATAAAAATAACTGGTTTGGGAAAATCTATACTTTCTAAAATGATAGGTGCAGTTTCATCGCAAATAGTATCACCGGTTTTAGTTTTAACTAATCCTACTGCAGCTGCAATATCGCCGGTGAAAATCACTTCCCTTATTTGCTGTTTATTGGCGTGCATCTGAACTATTTTTCCAATGCGTTCCTTAACATTTTTATTGGAATTGTATACATACGAGCCGCTTTTTAAAATACCTGAATATACTCTTATAAAAGTTAATTTTCCCACATAGGGATCTGACATAATCTTAAAAGCCAATCCACAAAATTTATCATCATCACTCGCAATTCTCTCTTCTCCTTGCTCATTAACAGGATTTATTCCTTTCATGGAAGGGACATCAAGGGGCGAAGGCAAATAATCACAAATAGCATCAATTAAAAATTGAATACCTTTGTTTTTCAATGAAGAACCGCACAAAACAAGTACAATCTTATTCTGGATAGTAGCTTTTCTTAAGGCCTGCTTAATCTCATCACTGTGAATCTGTTGATTATGAACATATTTGTCCATTATGATTTCATCAAATTCGCCTAGAGTCGCAATTAAACTATCGTGAAAATGCCGACTTTCTTCTATTAATTCTGTCGGAATTTCTTCCTCTTCGAATTTTAAACCTTTAGGATCATTTTCGTCATAAACACGTGCTTTCATATTTATTAAATCTATAATGCCCATAAAAGAACTTTCCTTGCCCAGAGGTATTTGAATAGGGACACAAACACAAGCCAGCTTTTCCTGCATTTGCTCCATAGTATTATAGAAATCGGCCCCAATTCTATCCATCTTGTTAATAAAAGCAATTCGGGGCACTTTATACTTTTCGGCCTGCCTCCATACGGTTTCCGACTGTGGTTCAACTCCTCCCACTGCACAAAATACAATAACTCCGCCATCGAGAATTCGCAATGACCGCTCCACTTCAACTGTAAAATCAACATGGCCGGGAGTATCAATAATATTGATGCGATGATCCCCCCAAAAACAGGCGGTGCTGGCGCTGGTAATAGTAATGCCTCTTTCCTGCTCCTGCTCCATCCAATCCATAGTAGCTGTGCCATCATCGACGTCACCTAATCTGTGCACACGGCCTGTATAATAAAGGATTCTTTCGGTGGTCGTGGTTTTGCCGGCATCAATATGGGCCATTAAACCAATATTTCTCAGTTTTTCTAATGGAAATTCTCTTTTCATAACATTATTTTTTTTGTCTAATACAATTTGATTTACCATCTATAATGACTGAATGCTTTGTTGGCTTCCGCCATTTTATGAGTATCTTCCTTCTTTTTAACTGCTAAACCTTCTCTGTTGTAAGCACCTATTATTTCCTCAGCTAAGCGTTCCTTCATGGATTTACTTTTTTTGGCTCGAGAAAATTTCTTCATCCACCGCATAGCAAGCGCCTGTCCTCTATCGGTTCTTACTTCGATAGGAATTTGATAAGTTGCTCCACCCACTCGCCTTGGTTTAACTTCTACGAGAGGTTTAACATTTTCAATTGCTTTATAAAAAACCTCCTTGGGTTCTTTACCTATCTTTTTAGCTGCTATTTCAAGCGCATTATAAACAATAGACTGTGCTACAGACTTTTTGCCTCCGAGCATAATCATATTAATGAATTTTGCTATTAACTTATCATTATATTTTGGATCTCGTATCTGCTGTCGTTTCTCTGCTTTTTTTCTACGCATAGTTAATTCCTTTAATAAACACGTAACTTATGAAATGAACATAAGTTACCGTGCAAACTATTTAGGCCTCTTGCTTCCATATTTTGAACGAGATTTTTTTCTATCCGTTACACCGGCTGTATCCAGCGTTCCTCTTATAATATGATATCTTACACCCGGTAAATCCTTAACCCTTCCTCCTCTTATAAGTACAATGGAGTGCTCTTGAAGATTGTGGCCAATGCCGGGAATATATGCAGTAACTTCTATGGCATTCGTCAATCTTACCCTGGCGACTTTTCGTAGAGCTGAATTTGGTTTTTTGGGCGTCTGAGTCTTAACCTGTAAACATACACCTCTCTTTTGGGGAGAAGATTTGAGCGCTGGAGATTTAGTTCCCTTTTTTGTCTTCTTTCGTCCTTTTCTTACTAATTGACTTAATGTCGGCATAATTTTAAACCTTATCTTTCGTTTTTTCTTTTAAAGATTTCTTTTTCTTGCTTTTTTTCTTATCTTTCAAATTTTCTACATCAATATTTTTAACCATTCCGATATTTCTGTGGGCTGAAAAACCTGTGCCGGCTGGAATGAGATGGCCCATAATTACATTCTCTTTTAAACCTTTAAGTTCATCTCTTTTTCCAATAGCAGCAGCTTCAGTTAAAACTCTTGTTGTCTCCTGAAAACTGGCGGCGGATATAAAACTTTCGGTTGTCAAAGAAGCTTTTGTAATTCCAAGAAGTAATGGCGTGGCTTTAGCTGGTTTCTTTCCTTTTCCCAAAACCCTTTTGTTCTCCACTTGAAATTTAATTTTATCTACATGTTCACGCGGTAAGAAACTTGTATCACCCGGGTCTTCAATTTTTACCTTTTTCAACATCTGCCTAATGATAACCTCTACATGTTTATCATTAATCCTAACGCCCTGGACTCGATAAACTTCCTGAACTTGATTGAGTAAATAGTCCTGTAATTTTTTATCTCCTTTAATTCGCAATATATCCTGCAAAACAATCGGTCCATCAGTTAAAGATTGACCGCTGGTTACCCTGTCACCTTTATAAACATTTAAGTGTTTGCCATGTGGAATAATATATTCTTTTTTCATTGCACCAGAACTCTTTATAACCACGTGGCGCTGACCCTTCTTTGGTTCACTCAATTCATCAACCACTCCGTCTATCTCGCTAATAATGGCTGGATCTTTAGGCTTCCTGGCTTCAAATAGCTCAGATACTCTTGGCAGCCCACCGGTGATATCTTTTGTCTTTGTAACTTTTCTCGGCGTTTTAGCCAGAAGATTCCCAGCTTCCACAAATTGTCTGTCTTCAATAACAATATGAGCCCCGGCTGGGATGGGATAAAATCCGAGAATTTCCTTTTTGGTATTTAAAATTACTATCTGCGGATGATGCTCTCCTTTATACTCAATTATAACCCTCTCGTAAAGACCGGTGGTTTCATTCAATTGCCGCCTCATGGTAATTTCCTCAACTATATCTTCAAATCTGACACGACCGCTAACTTCCGTTAAAATAGGAGAAGTATAAGGATCCCATTTAACAAAAATCTCATCTTTCTTGACGTCTCGACCTTCTGGTATGTTGAGCATAGCGCCATGCGGAATAGAATGCCTCTCTAATTCTCTGCCGGTTGAATCATTGATGCTAATCTGACCGTTTCTGTTTAAAACTATATATTCATTCTTTCGCTTTAGTTTGACAGTTCTTAAATTATGGTATTTTATCATACCTTTATTTTTAGCCTTAATATAAGACTGTTCAACTATTTTAAAAGCAGTGCCACCTATATGAAATGTGCGCATAGTCAGCTGTGTTCCGGGTTCCCCAATAGATTGTGCGGCCACAATGCCAACCGCCTCTCCTAGCTCAATCGGCTTTTGGCTGGCTAAATTTCTACCGTAACATTTGGCACAAACTCCTCTTTCGGCTTCGCAGGTCAAAACACTTCTTATTGGGATAACTTCAATGCCGGCTTTCTCAATAAGTTCTACTTTCTCTTCGGTTATTTCTTCATTAGCTTTAATAATAACTTTATCGGTTATTACATCCACTATATTCTCAAGGGCTATTCTGCCAACAATTCTTTCTTTCAGGGAAACTACCACTTCGTCTCCCTCGATTATAGCGCCTACTGTTATGCCATTTAACGTTCCGCAATCTTCTTCTCTAATAATGACATCCTGCGCTACATCCACTAATTTTCGTGTTAAATAACCTGAATCGGCTGTTTTTAAAGCTGTATCCGCCAGGCCCTTTCTTGCTCCGTGAGTAGAAATAAAATACTCTAAAACTGTTAATCCCTCTCTAAAATTGGCGGTAATAGGGCTTTCTATAATCTCGCCGGAGGGCTTAGCCATTAAACCCCTCATGCCGGCTAACTGTCTTATCTGCTGCCTGGAACCTCTTGCTCCTGATTCAGCCATCATATACAAAGGATTAAAAGCGCCCAGGGAGCCTAAGGTCTCATCGGTAATTTTATCTGTGGCATGCGTCCATATATCTATGATTTTATTGTATCTTTCTCCGTCCGTAATAAATCCTTTCCTATATTGTGATTCTACTTTATTTATCTCTTCCCTTGCATGTTGGATTACGTGCTGCTTGGCCTGCGGAATCTTTAAATCATCAATGGCCATAGAAATACCAGAAAGGGTAGCTTCTTCAAATCCAATTTTTTTAATTTTATCGAGAAGCGCAACAGTCTCGTCATGACCCTTCAACTTATAACAGTCAGAAATGATTCCGGCAAGTTTATTTTTATTCATTACCTCATTTATAAACTTTAACTCTTCCGGTAAAATATCATTGAATAATACCCTGCCGACTGTGGTCTGAATCATTTTCCCTCTAAATCTTAATTTTATTCTGGCATGTAAATTTATTTCTTTATCTTGATAAGCTGTAATTACTTCCTGTTCGTCAGCAAAAAGTTTATTTTCTCCTTTGACATTTTCTTTTTCAATTGTTAAATAGAAACAGCCTAAAACCATATCCTGGGTGGGTGTTACAATTGGCCGACCATCAGCGGGAGAAAAGATATTATTGCTGGCTAGCATAAGAAGTTTAGATTCTAACTGTGCCTCGGTGCTTAATGGCACATGCACAGCCATCTGGTCGCCATCAAAATCAGCATTAAAAGCCGTGCATACTAGGGGATGAATCCTGATAGACTTGCCTTCAATTAAAACTGGTTGAAAGGCTTGAATGCCCAATCTGTGCAAAGTGGGAGCACGGTTCAAGAGAACCGGATGTTCTTTGATAACCTCTTCTAAAATATCCCAGACTTCAAGTTTGGCCTTTTCCACCATGCGTTTGGCACTTTTAATAGTATGCACATGACCCCTTTCTCTGAGTTTTTTAATAATAAAAGGCTCAAAGAGTTCCAGGGCCATTTTTTTGGGTAATCCGCACTGATGCAATTTTAACTCAGGCCCAATTACAATAACTGACCTGCCCGAATAATCAACTCTTTTGCCAAGCAGGTTCTGTCTGAATCTACCCTGCTTACCCTTCAGCATGTCACTTAAGGATTTAAGAGGTCTGTTTCCGGAACCAACTACAGGCCTGCCATGCCTGCCATTATCAAAAAGTGCATCGACTGCTTCCTGAAGCATGCGCTTCTCGTTTCGAATAATAACTTCAGGTGCATTTAATTCCAATAATTTTTTCAGACGATTATTTCTATTTATTACTCTGCGATATAAGTCATTAAGGTCACTCGAAGCAAATCTTCCTCCGTCCAATGGCACTAAAGGGCGCAAGTCTGGTGGAATTACCGGTATAGCTTTTAATATCATCCATTCCGCCTTATTGCCTGATTTTCGGAAAGATTCCACCATCCTTAGGGCCTTAGCTAATTTACGCTGAGTAGTCTCGGAACCAGATTCTTTTAATGATTTACGAAGCTGCGGCGCCATCTTATCAAGGTCTGCTTCCTTTAAAAGTTCATAAATAACTTCGGCGCCCATGCCAACTTTAAATTTATTGCCATATTTAGCAAACATTTCCTGATATTTATCTTCGGTTAAAAACTCTTTTTTCTTTAATGGAGTTTCTCCGGGATCCAGAACAATATACTCCTCGTAATAAATTACCCGCTCCAGTTCCCTGGTGCTTAAACCAAGCAATATCCCCATAGGCGAAGGAATAACTTTAAAAAACCAGACATGAGAACAGGGCGATGCCAACTCGATATGCCCCATTCGTTCTCTTCTAACTTTAGAAAGCATAACTTCAACTCCGCACCTATCGCAGACTATACCTTTATGCTTTATCCTTTTATACTTACCACAACTGCACTCCCAGTCTTTGGAAGGACCGAAAATTCTTTCACAAAACAGACCATCCTTTTCCGGTTTTAAGGTGCGGTAATTTATAGTCTCCGGTTTTTTAACCTCGCCTCTTGACCATGATCTAATCATTTCCTCAGAAGCTATATTAATGGAAACGGCATCAAAAATATTTTTGTCTTTATTGCCTGTCGATAATTTTTTTTCTTCGGCCATAAGATTCCTACTCCATTAATTCTTTTTTTCTACTTTTACATTAAGGGCCAAACTCTGCAATTCCTTAATTAAAACGTTAAAGGACTCGGGAGTACCTGGATCAAATGCGTTTTCTCCTTTAACAATAGTTTCATAAATGCGCGTCCTGCCTATAACATCATCGCTCTTGACGGTTAAAAGTTCTTGTAGGGTATAAGCCGCACCATAACCCTCCAGTGCCCAAACTTCCATTTCCCCAAAGCGTTGGCCGCCAAATTGGGCCTTTCCGCCAAGAGGTTGCTGGGTAACAAGTGAATAAGGACCTATGGAGCGAGCGTGAATTTTATCATCTACAAGATGGGCTAACTTCATCATATAAATACAGCCGACACATACACGTTGATCAAAATACTCACCTGTTCTGCCATCGCGTAACTTAATTTTACCATCCATGGGCAAATTAGCCTTTTTCAATTCTTGTTTAATTTCTGTTTCCGTAGCTCCGTTAAAAACGGGCGTGGAAACATAAAACCCTAGAGTTTTAGCTGCCCATCCAAGATGAGTTTCTAAAATCTGCCCCACATTCATTCTGGAAGGTACCCCCAGGGGATTAAGGACTACTTCAACCGGTGTGCCATCCGGCATAAAGGGCATATCTTCTTCGGGTAAAATCTTGGCAATTACACCTTTGTTTCCATGGCGGCCAGCCATTTTATCACCAACAGATAACTTTCTTTTGCTGGCAACATAAACAATTATTTTCTTTGAAACACCCGCGGGAAGTTCATCTCCTCTTTTTATCTTATCAATCTGTCTTCTCATCTCATAACTAATCTCTTCAATCTGGTCAATGATATTTCTATCTATGTTTTTAATTGCCTCTTCCCTGGCCTCATTCTCAAGCTTTATGCTTTGCAAGCTTGCGCGGATGAATATTTTGCTTATGTCCTTTTTAGTAATTTTTCTATTTTGAACTACAATAGTTCTCTTAGATTTCTTATCAACTATATTAGAAATGGGCTTCTGTCCAATGAGCGTTCTACTGATTTTATCAATTTTTTCTTGTTCTAAAGCCCTGATCTGAGATTCAAAATAAGTCTTAATTTGATCTATCTCTTGATGTTCCTCTCTAAACTGCTCTCTGCTCTTATGACGATGAGATTTTCTGGTAAAAACTTTAACATCAACCACTATTCCCTCGACGCCGGGGGGGATAGTAAGCGAGGCATCTTTGACATCTCCGGCTTTCTCGCCAAAAATTGCCCGTAGTAATTTTTCTTCAGGTGAAAGTTCGGTTTCGCTTTTGGGAGTTACCTTTCCAACCAGAATATCAGCGGGTCTAACCCTGGCTCCTATTCTTATAATTCCGTCCCCGTCTAAATCTTTCAGCGCCTCCTCGCCAACATTTGGAATATCTCTAGTTATTTCCTCGCTGCCTAATCTTATATCCCTAGCTTCAATCTCAAATTCTTCTATATGAATGGAAGTATAAATATCTTCTTTAACCAATTTCTCGCTAACTAAAATGGCATCTTCGAAATTATAGCCTCTCCATGGCATAAAAGCTACCATTACATTCCTGCCCAACGCCAACTCTCCACCTTTGGTAGCTGCACCATCGGCAATCACTTCCCCTTGTTTGACTTTCTGCTCTAATTTCACAATAGGCCTTTGGTTTATACATGTGGAAGCATTGCTTCTAGTAAATTTTTTAAGATTGTAGGTCTTATTTCCTATAACAATCTGGTCAGACTGAACGTATTTCACCACGCCATTATTTTTCGAAACTATCACCGCCGCAATATCTTTAACACAACAACATTCCATGCCGGTCCCAACCAATGGGGCTTCGGTCTCTAAAAGCGGTACGGCCTGTCTCTGCATATTGGACCCCATCAATGCCCTGTTAGCATCATCGTGCTCTAAAAAAGGAACGAGATTGGTAGCTATGCTCACCAATTGCTTGGGAGATACGTCCATATATTGAACCTGCTTGGGTGAAATTTCAATAAAATCATTTTTGTAGCGGCAAAAAACTTCCTTATCAACCAAACGGCCGTTTTTGCCTATCCTGGCATTAGCCTGGACAATTACATAATTATCTTCAACATCAGCTGAAAGATACTCAACTTTACTAGTAACTTCGCCATTCACCACTTTTTTATATGGTGTTTCGAGAAAACCAAATTCATTAACTCTCGCATAAGCGCTTAAGGATGCTATTAAACCGATATTTGGTCCTTCAGGCGTTTCAATGGGACAAATGCGTCCATAATGCGAATAATGCACATCTCTAACTTCAAAACCGGCTCTTTCTCTACTTAATCCGCCAGGGCCCAGGGCACTCAATCTTCTTTTATGCGTCAATTCCGCCAATGGATTGGTCTGATCCATAAACTGCGATAACTGACTGCGGCCAAAGAAATCTCTAATAACGGAAGAAACTAATTTGGAATTTATTAAATTATGAGGCATCATTGTATCTATATCGTAAAAATTCATCCTCTCCCGGGATGAGCGTTCTATCCGCGCTAAACCAATTCTGAACTGATTCTGAAGAAGTTCATCAATGGTGCGAACACGCCTATTACCTAAATGATCAATGTCGTCAACTTGACCTTCTCCGCTTTTAAGACTGATTAGATATTTAAGGGCCATGATTATGGTCTGTTTATCGGTTAGGCGCTCATCTAAAGATTTTTTCATATTCAATTTTCTGTTTAAAATAAATCTTCCCACTTTCCCTAAATCATAACGCTTTGGGTCGCAAAATAATCTGTGGATTAAATTTTTGGCGGCTTCGAGAGTAGGTGGATCACCGGGACGCAATTTGCGATAAATATCTATCAAGGCTTCTTCGGTCGAGACAGTCTTATCTTTAGCCAGCGTATTTAAAATCTCCGGTTTTTCTGTAGAAATAACTTCAATTGTATCAATTTTGTTGCTTACAATAATATCTATCACTTCTCTATTTATTTTTTCTTTAAAAGGTATGAGAATTTCTCCTTTTTCATTTACAATGTCCTTGCCGACAAATTGCCCCACGTAATCCTTAAGGCTTAACTTGCCGGTCACTTTTACCTTTTTTCTCATATCGTAAAATTGAGCCAGAATTTCATCGTTAGTGGAAAAACCAAGCGCCCTCAAGAAAGTGGTAGCTGAAAATTTCTTTTTCCTATCCACGTTGACGTGAATACAATCGTTTATATCAAATTCAAACTCAAGCCATGCTCCTCTCTGAGGAATTATCCGTGCCGAATAAAGACGTTTTCCGTTTGGATGTATATTTTCTTCAAAACAAATCCCGGGAGAACGATGCAGCTGACTAACAATGGTTCTTTCGTCGCCATTGATAATAAAAGTTCCGGTAGGAGTCATCAGGGGTAAGTCTCCCAGATATACTTCCTGCTCCCTCACATCCTTTTGAGTTTTAAGTCGCAGTTTAACACGCAGCGGTGCGGCAAAGCTAAGACCCCTTCTCTGGCATTCTTCCTGATGGTATTTTGGATTACCGAGAGTATAATTTATATATTCTAACTTAATCGTGCCATCTACGTTTTCAATGGGAAAAATTTCTAAAAAGACAGACTGAAGTCCCGTCTTTTGACGTTTTGCCTTAGAAACACCTGTTTGTAAGAAGTTTGCGTAAGCTTTGATTTGTATCTCTACTAGGTTTGGTAGATTAAAAGACTCCGCAATTTTTGCAAAGCTTTTTCTTTTTATCATGTTTTGCCTCTTATGTTAATTGGCAACTCATGCCTATCGATAGGCAGGAGTTACAAATTTATTTTAATTCTACCTTCGCTCCGACTTCTTCCAGTTTTTTCTTAATCTGCTCTGCTTCCTCTTTGGTAGCACCTTCTTTAACAGCCTTTGGAGCAGAATCTACTAAATCTTTGGCTTCTTTAAGTCCCAGACTGGTTATGGCCCTTATTTCTTTAATAACCTGAATTTTTTTATCTCCTATGCTTGTTAAAATAACGTCAAATGTGGACTTTTCTTCCTTTTCTTCTCCGCCAGCTCCACCGCCAACAGCCTGAGCTACAACCGGCATAGCGCTGGAAACACCAAAATGTTCTTCTAGGGCTTTTACTAATTCAGAAAGCTCCATTACGCTTAATTTTTCTATGGATTTAAGAATTTCTTCTCCTTTCTGGCTTAGCTTTATTTCTTTTTTCTCCCCTTCTTTTTCTTTCTGTGCTTGTTCTTTAACTTTCTCAGTCATTTCTTTTCGCCTCCTTCTATCTATTATCGGTTATCTATTTTTATCGTCTCATAGACGTTTATTATTTAATCTTTACCTTTTTAAGTGTTATGCTTGCGGGGCAGACTCTTCATTTTTTCCTTCAGGGGCTACATCACTTGCCTCATCAGAACCCGCTTCTTGTGAAACTGCATTCTCCTGTCCCATTTTTGTTTGCTGGCTTTGCGGTTCTTGAGTTTGCTTCGGTTGCTCTTTTTTCATCTGAGCCGTCTTTTTTTGAATCTGGTCTAAGACACGCACAAATCCACCTAAAAGTCCACTTAATACAAAAACCAAGCCCGATATGGGAGCACCTATACCACCCACAATTTGAGCCAGAAGAACTTCGCGTGACGGCAAGCTGGCCAATCTTTTTACCTCGTCTTCCAGAAACAACTTTCCATCTACATAGCCGCCTTTGATATTAAAACCTTCATGTTTCTTGGCAAAGCTAGCTAAAATTTTTGCCACCTTTGTTGAATCATCGCTATCCGTCAAAGTAAAACTGCTTGGACCTTCTATTAACTGATCCAGCTCTAATAGTTTTGCATCTTTTAGGGCACTCTTAGCCAAGGTATTCTTGATAATCAAATAATTGCTTGTAACTTGTCCTAATTTTCCCCTCAAGTTATCCATATCAGTCGCCTTAATACCTTTAAAGCCGGTTATAAAAATACTCTGACTTTCCTTAAAACGTCCCGATATTTCCTTCGCCATATATTTCTTTTCTTCTCTTGGCATTTTCTTCTTTTCTTCTCTTTAATGACAACATAAATTATGGAACCCAAACCAATTGGGGAAAGATAACTTATGTGCCGAAATTAATCCTGCATCTTTCATTTTATATTTTACTTATATCTAATTTTAAACCCGGCCCCATAGTTGTCGACACGCTTAAACTTTTTATAAACTGGCCTTTTACTGATGATGGACGATTGGTATTTAGCGCAGTTATCACCGATTTAATATTTTCGGTTATCTGCGCATCAGAAAAGGAAATTTTGCCAACAGCCAGATTTATATTTCCGGCCTTATCCGTTTTAAATTCCACTTTACCGGCTTTGGCTTCTTTAACTGCCTTACTAATTTCTTGAGTAACGGTACCAGCTTTAGGATTAGGCATAAGGCCTCGCGGGCCTAAAATTTTCCCTAATCTAGCCAATTCTCTCATCATCTCAGGACTGGCAATAGCTACATCGAAATTTAACCAACCGTCAGTCACTTTTTTAATTAAATCTTCTGCCCCTACTTCGTCGGCATGGGCATCTCTGGCTTCATTTTGTTTTTCGCCGCTGCAAAAAACTATAACACGGACATTTTTACCCGAACCGTGAGGCAAAATAACCGTTCCCCTGACTAACTGGTCAGATTGTTTTGGGTCAATAGCCAAATTGAAAGCCAATTCGACCGTCTGGTCAAATTTTACTCCGGGCGCTTTTTTTAAAACAGAGATGACCTCTTTTAAATCGTAAGTTTTATTTTTATCTACTAATTTGTAAAATTCTTTAATTCTTTTGCTTGGCATTTTCTTATCCATAGGGATAGACCTTACTAATCCTTTAAAGGAAGGGTCTTATCCACAGAAATAGACCATACTAACTCCTTAAAAGGAGGGGTCTTATAGATATTAAATTTTACTCGGCAATTTCTATGCCCATACTGTGCGCCGTGCCTTCAATAATTTTCATGGCACTTTCAATAGTGCGCGCATTTAAATCTTTCATCTTAATCTCGGCAATTTCTTTTACCTGTTCTTTGGTAACTTTGCCGATTTTTTCCTTGTTTGGCTGTCCAGAAGCCTTAGCAATATTGGCGGCCTTTTTTAACAAAACTGCACACGGCGGACTCTTTACAACAAAAGTAAATTTTCTGTCTTCGTAGATAGTTAAAACTACAGGTAACATAATTCCCTCTTTACCTTTGGTGGCATCGTTAAATAACTTGCAAAATTCCATAATATTAACGCCTTGTTGTCCAAGCGCAGGGCCAACGGGAGGCGCTGGATTGGCCTGACCGGCCGGAATTTGTAATTTAACTATAGCCTTAACTTTTTTTGCCATAACAACCTTTTATTAATTCTAAGAAAATTCTAAGTTCCTAAATTTTTTCTACTTGCCAGTATTCTAATTCAACTGGAGTCGATCTTCCAAATATTGAAACCATCACTTTTAGTTTCTGCTTATCGGGGTTTACTCCCTCAATAACACCGCTAAAATTTGTAAACGGCCCTTCTTTTATTCTAACTGCTTCGTTTTTCTCAAAAAGTACCCTTGGTTGAGGTTTTTCTTTTTTCTCTTTCGTCTGCTGGATTATAACTTTAATTTCGGATTCCTTTAAAGGAAGTGGCTTATTACCAGAACCTATAAAGCTGGAAACACCCGGCGTAGATTTTATTAAATACCAGGTTTCTTCGTCCAGTTCCATTTCAATTAATACATAGCCGGGAAAAAATTTTCTGTGCAAAATACGCCTTTTGCCTTCTTTTACTTCAGAAACTTTTTCCGTTGGCACAAGAATATTACTAACTTTATCCTCTAAAGATTTAGCCTCAATCCTCGATTCCAAGCCAGCTTTGACTTTTTCTTCCTGTCCTGTCTGGGTGTGAAGCACATACCATTTTTTCGCCATCAAAGTATCCTCGTTACGCTCGAAGAAATTCTAAATTTCTAAATACACATATCGAAATCCGAAAAACCCACCTACCGGTGAGCAAAGATTTTTAACATTAAACCCCTATTTAATAATCGTTCTTATAAATTTCGAAACAAAAAAATCACATGTGCCAATGAACACAGCCAGAATCAAAACAGACAATATAACCACAAGTGTAGAATCTATCAACTCCTGTCGAGACGACCAGGAGACTTTTTTCATTTCAATCTTTACTTCTTTTAAAAATGTGACAAATTTATTTATTATATTCATTTTGCAAATCTCTTTATTTTCTTTTTTTTCTCCCTGCTTCTCCGCACACTCAACCTGATACTTCGACAGACAAGTCTGCTTACCATATAAGCGCCACAAAAAGACAGACAAGCATTTTAAAAAAACTGGCAGGCCTGGAGGGATTCGAACCCCCAACATCCGGTTTTGGAGACCGGCGCTCTAGCCAATTAGAGCTACAGGCCTCTTTCAATGAACGCCTAATTTAAAATTATTTGCTTAAGTTATGCCTTTATTATAACTTACCCAGGTATCCATCCACCACAGGCGGATAGAATAGCCTGGGCAATCTTTAATTTCTCTAAGGAACAATAGCACGGTATATCTGCCGCGACGAGCATCTTTAACCTAATAAATAATTATACAAAAAATTACTTTAATTCTTTATGCACTGTGTGCTTTCTGCAAAACTTACAGTACTTTTTTAATTCAAGCTTTCCTTTGCTTGTCTTTTTATTCTTAGTTGTTGAGTAATTTCGCTGCTTACATTCTGTACAAGCTAAAATTATTATTTCTTGCATAAATTCAACCTATAAATTATATAAAAAAACCTAAGAAAAAAATTTCTTAGGCCACAATCTCACCAATTACTCCTGCGCCTACAGTATGTCCGCCTTCTCTGATGGCAAACCGCAGGTTTTTTTCCATAGCTATGGGCGTAACCAGTTCTACCTCTACTGTAACATT
>DAOVKU010000003.1 GCA_030631665.1 Candidatus Omnitrophota bacterium | reverse complement strand
TAATTATGGATATGTAGCCGAATGCAGCGGTGATAATATTTTTATTGTAAGAAAGGGCATTTTAAAGACACCGCCTATTTATCACGGGGCCTTGCGCGGCATCACCCGGGGCGTAGTAATTGAACTGGGGCGGAAGCTGGGCATTGAAGTCCAAAGGACAACCTTGACAAGACACGAGTTATTTAACGCGAATGAGTGTTTTTTGACAGGTACGGCTGCAGAGATTATACCGGTTGTTAAAATTGACGGGCGGATTATCGGCAACGGCAAGCCGGGGAAAATTACAAAAGAATTGATTTCGGCCTTTAGAGAAATCACTAAAAAAGAAGGCGTAAGATATGCTCTGTGAAATTTGCGGGAAGAAACGAGCAACCGTTCATGTTACTGAAATAGTAAACGGCAAAACTACTGAAGTACACCTTTGTGAGAATTGTGCTAAGAAAAAAGGAATGGTAGACGCACAATCATTCGGCATAGCTGACTTATTAACCGGCCTGATAGATCTCGGCATAGAAGTTGGAGAAAGAGAAAAAACACTTAAGAGTTGTCCCGGTTGCGGTATGACATTTAAGGATTTCAAAAAGACAGGTCGCTTTGGGTGTGCGCAGTGTTACGAAACGTTCAGAAAGCCTCTCCTCCCGCTTTTAGAGAAGATTCACGGCTCAGTGCATCATTTTGGGAAATCGCCGAAAAAGATTTCAGGGCGCCTGAAAGAACAAAGCGAAATTCAACAAATTCAACATAGATTAAATGTGGTCATAGAAAAAGAGGAATTTGAAGAAGCTGTGAAATTAAGAGATAAAATAAAAGAACTACAGAAGAGAAAAAGGAATGACAAAATTAAACGATCTACTTAAAAATACAGGGCAGTGGCTTAAAGGAACTGGTGCCAATTCAGACATTGTTATGTCGAGCAGAATAAGATTGGCCAGAAATTTAAAGAAATTTCCTTTTACTGATTGGGCCGATAAAAAGAATCAACGGGCTGTCTTAGAAAAGATAAAAAAAGCTATTGATAAGAGTAGTTGCTTTAAAAAATCTTTATTTTTGAAATTGGATGAACTAAGTAACATTGATATACAGTTCTTGCTTGAAAGGCAACTGATAAGCCGGGAATTAGCGGCCAAAAAAGGGCCAAGAGCAGTATGCATTTCTGATAAAGAAGTATTTTCTATCATGATTAATGAAGAGGACCACTTGCGTCTTCAGATAATCCAGCCTGGATTTGATTTCTCAGAGAGTTGGCGTCTTATTGACAGAATAGATGATGAATTAAGCTCTAATCTCGGATTTGCTTATTCGTCCAAACTGGGTTTTTTGACTGCTTGTCCGACCAATACCGGTACTGGTATGCGGGCTTCGGCTATGCTGCATTTACCAACCCTGGTTATAAATAAAAGAATAGAAAAGATTTTGGAGACAATTACCAAATTGAGTTTTGCTGCCAGAGGCCTTTATGGGGAAGGTACCGAGGCCGCAGGTAATTTTTTCCAGATTTCAAATCAAATAACTTTAGGAAGAAGCGAAACGGATATAATCAATGATATAAAACGCATTATAAAGCAGGTTATCGATCACGAAAGAGATTCAAGAATAAGATTACTTAAAAACAATTTATTGGAAGTTGAAGATAAAATTTGCAGGGCTTATGGTATACTAAAGAATGCGCGCATTATCTCTTCCGGCGAAGCCATAAGTTTATTATCTACGCTTAAATTAGGAGTTGACCTCGAGCTTGTAAAAAGCATCAACCGTTCTTTGGTTAATGAGTTGTTTGTTTTAGTTCAACCGGCTCATCTGCAGAAAATAGAAGGAAGGGCGCTAACGCCGGAGGAGAGGGACATGAAAAGAGCGCAGCTGATAAGGAAAAGATTAAAATAGAACACCAGAATACAGATAACAGAGGACAGAAGATAAAAAATAAAAGGTTTTTTCTGATTTCTGTTTTCTGACTTCTGTGATTTAAGGAGGTTATTAGTTAATGTTTGAGCGTTTCACAGAAAGAGCTAGAAAAGTAATTATACTTGCCAAGGAAGAGGCCAAACGTCTTAATCACGATTATATTGGCACGGAACACATTTTACTTGGTTTGGTAAAAGAAGGACAAGGCGTAGCTGCGGTGGTTTTGCAAAATATGAATTTGGGCCTGCGTAAAATTCGGCTTGAAGTGGAAAAATTGGTAAAAACAGGTCCTGCAACTAAAATGGTTAGTGATATGCCTTTTACGCCAAGGTCTAAAAAAGTTATAGAACTGGCTATGGACGAAGCGCGTAGTCTGGAACACAATTATATTGGAACAGAGCATCTCCTTTTGGGACTGCTTAGAGAAGGCGAAGGCATTGCCAGCCAGGTTCTTGTTAATCTTGGCCTGGATTTAAACAAAGTTCGAGCGGAGATAATGGGCCTTTTGGGTTCTGCCACTCCTGGTTTTTCATTTTCACAGTGGGGAACTACTCCCGGCGGCAACACAAATGCGCCTCCGGCGCAAAAATCAAAAACGCCGGCTGTAGATGCCTTTGGTAGAGACCTTACAAAATTGGCCAAAGATGGTAAATTAGACCCGGTCATTGGCAGAGAGCCGGAGATTGAGCGGCTTATTCAAATTTTGGGCCGTAGAACAAAAAATAACCCCGTTCTTTTAGGGGAAGCCGGCGTGGGTAAGACAGCTATTGTAGAAGGGCTAGCGCAGAAAATAATCAAAATGGATATACCTGAGATATTAACTGATAAAAGAATAATTGCCATTGACCTGGCTTTGATGGTAGCCGGCACGAAATATCGCGGGCAGTTTGAAGAAAGAATAAAAGCCATCCTGGATGAAATCAAGCAAGCAGAAAATATAATTGTTTTTATTGATGAAATTCATACGTTGGTCGGAGCTGGGGGAGCTGAAGGTGCCATAGATGCGTCCAATATTTTAAAACCGGCTTTATCGCGAGGAGAAGTTCAATGTATAGGCGCCACGACATTGAATGAATATAGGAAGAACATTGAGAAAGATGCTGCCCTTGAGCGGCGCTTTCAAACTATAATTGTCAATCCTCCTACAGTGGAACAGACTATGGAAATTTTAAAAGGCCTGAGAGAACGATATGAAACTCATCATAAAGTAAAAATAAAGGATGAGGCTCTGGAAGCCGCCGCCAGACTTTCCGATAGATATATAACCGGCCGATTCTTACCTGATAAGGCTATAGATTTAATGGATGAAGCAGGTTCGAGAGTTAAACTGCAATCAATGATCAGCCCGCCCATTTTAAAAGAACTTGAGAAGAAAGCAAAGGCTCTAAGAAAACAAAAAGAAGAGGCAGTAGTGGCGCAAGATTTTGAGAAAGCAGCCAACTTAAGAGACCAGGAAAGAGAAGCGCGCAGGGAAATGGAAGAGGCCAGAAGGGCCTGGAGCAAGAAAAAGATGGATAGCGAGAAAGTAGTTACAGCCGAAGACATCGCCCACATTGTCTCTAAATGGACAGGCATTCCACTTTCAAGGCTGGAGCAGAAGGAAACAGAACGTTTAATACACGCAGAAGAAGGTCTTCATAAACGCGTGGTTGGACAGGACGAAGCCATTTCAGTTATCGCCAATGCTATCAGGCGTTCAAGGGCGGGCTTAAAGAATCCTCGTCGCCCAATTGGTTCATTTGTTTTTCTTGGTCCCACAGGCGTGGGGAAGACTCTTTTGGCTCGAGCACTGGCTGAATTTATGTTCGGAGACGAAGAAGCCATTATTCAACTTGATATGTCAGAATACATGGAACGTTTTAATGTTAGCAGGTTAGTTGGTGCTCCTCCCGGCTATGTCGGTTATGAGGAGGGCGGGCAGTTGACCGAGAGGGTCAGGCGAAGGCCGTATTCGGTAGTTTTACTGGATGAGATAGAAAAGGCACACCCGGATGTTTTTAATATTCTGCTTCAAGTTTTAGAAGAAGGCCGGTTGACAGACAGCTTCGGAAGAAAGGTTGATTTTAAAAATACGATTCTAGTTATGACTTCAAATATCGGCGCAGAATTGCTCCGCAAGCAAGGTTCAATAGGTTTTAAATCCGAAAAGGAAAAATCGAGCTTTAAAGAAATGAAAGATAAATTGCTGGATCAGGTTAAGAAGACATTTAAACCTGAATTTTTGAATCGAATCGACGATATTATTGTCTTCCATCCTTTTACCAAAGCACAATTGCAAAAGATAGTAGATATAGAAATTGCCGAAGTCAAAACGAGACTTAAAGAACTGGAAATAATTATTGAATTGAGTCCAGAGGCGAAAGAGTTCTTAATTGAAAAAGGTTTTAATTTCATTTATGGAGCCAGGCCTCTTAAGAGAACCATTACTCGTTATATTGAAAACCCTTTGGCGCAGCAGGTACTAGAGGGAGAACTTAAGAAAGGGCAGAAAATAAAAGTTATCAGAGAAAAAGACAGGCTTACTTTTAAAACTAAATAGTTTTTACTAAAGAGTTAAATTCTAAATGCTAGTTTTGCAAATATCGAGAATCGAAAATGAGATACATTTTTTTAAAAAAGCGTCGTTTGCGGTTAATTTTTATTACCTCATTAATAGCTTTAATTATTTGTCTATTGACAGTAGTGGGGCCGCTTCTTTTAAATAATTTTAAGGTTTATGTCCAGAAAAGAATAGCCAGGGATTTTAATATAGAGGTTGGGATTGAAAAAATTGGCGGAGGGATTATAAGCCCCCTGACTTTTGAAAATATTCATATTTTACGCAAAAAAAACGGTTGCCGCCTTGCCTCTTTTCAGGCTAATGCTGTTCTGCCCAATTACCGCATCTGGGATTTGTTTCTGGCTCAAGTTTTTGGCTATAAAGAGTTGGTGCTTGTGCTCAGCGATGGCAGATTATATTTCAATTCACACACGCCAATGCTTACTCAAATAGGGGGAAAGGTTATAGTTGATAAAAGACAGATAAAGCAAATTAATTTAATAGCCGGGCATAAGGCGGATAAACTATCTTTAGCAGGGAAAATAACCGAAGAAGGTATTCCCAAGTTAGACTTAGAATTTACATACACAAAAGGAGTTACCAAAACAACTTTTAACATAGAAGGCCCTTTAAGGGAATTGGAACTTGAGGGTCAAGTGTTTGTATTGGATGAGAAAAAAATCGATTTTAAAAGTTTATTGAATATTTCAGATGAAAAGATTAAAATTAAAGATGCCAGCTTCAATCAATTTTATTTGGCCGAAGGTTCTTACGATTTTAAAACCGATAAATTTACCGCTAAAATCTTTTGCCCCGGGCAAGAAAAAAAATCACTGACTGTTGATTTTGCTTTAACCGATAATGTTTCTTTAAATGAAACGGCCCCGAGACCATTTTTATTGAGCTTAAATTTCAATCATTTTAATCTCTTGGGTCGGGACATAATTAGTCTTCTTCGGGCCAGGGGGAAATTGTTTAAGGATGAGGAAGAGAAGAGGCGCTTTACATGTAAAGTTTCAACTCATGGAACTATAATAGATCAGCAGCCCCTTGATGAGTTAGAAGTTTTTTGTGATTATAAAGACAGTCTTTTAAATATTATCTGGGCCAGGTGGGGCTTGGAACATTTTGCCAGCGGCACAATTGATTTTAGTAAACATCCGCCTGAGATTAACTTAGTCTGGAAAATTAAGGAAATGGATTCGGCGCGCTTTTTACCTTCATCTAACCAAGCTAACGGAGAGCCTCCTTTATTGGAAGGGAAGGTGAGTGGGAAAATTTACGTAGAAGGCAATTTATTTAATCCAACGATTAAAGTTACTCTTGAGAGCAAAAAAGGGAGTCTTCTGGGTGTAAAATTTGCAAGTGCCAATGTAAATCTTAAAGACAAATATCCTATTTTAACTTTACACGATTCCAGAATTTATAGAGAGGAAGGCGGCTTTTTTATTTTGGACGGCAAGATTGATTTAAGAAAAGCTGAACCTGCGGAATTTTTTAATGACATCAAAGTCTTGAGTGATGAAAAGACCATTATTCTCGACGGATGGGATATCAGCCGTCGCAGCGATCAATCAGGGTTTACCATGAAAAGAGCATTTAGCGAAAACTTAAAAATTGGTTTCGAGACTTTTGTCAATAAAGAAACACAGAATTTAACCGAAGAAGAGGCGGCCATGGAATTGGAGTATAAATTACACGGAAACCGTTTTTTGTTGATGCGTTTTGAAAAAGATAAGGAATTTTTCGGCTTAAAGCACGGAACAAAGTTTTAAATGCTTAAATTAAACAAAAAAATAGATAGGTTTCTTAAAAAAGTCGGGAAGAGAGTAACTTCCGCTATTCATTATGTGGGCGAGGTTTCGGTTCTGACGGGAAAGGCTTTTTATTTTGCTTTCAAGCCCCCCTTCAAAATGGGATCTATTTTTCAACAGGCAAACTTTATTGGAGTAAATAGCTTCTCAATCGTTTTCCTGATATCTTTATTTACCGGTATCGTTTTAGCTCTTCAGAGCGCTTATGCGCTTCGGGCGATTTCAGGCGAGATGTATGCGGCGAGACTGGTAGCACTTTCCATGACCAGAGAATTGGGCCCTGTTTTGACAGCCTTGATTATTGCCGGTAGAGTGGGAGCGTCTATTTCAGCAGAACTGGGAACGATGAAAGTTACCGAACAGATAGATGCCCTTCAAACCCTGGCTACTAATCCTATTAAATATCTTGTTACCCCGCGCCTGGTGGCGCTGATAATTATGCTGCCTCTTCTGACAGTTTATTCAGATGCCATAGGCATGCTGGGAGGATATATAGTTGGGGTATGGAAACTCAAAGTGGGCTCTGTTATGTATTTGAAGATGAGTTTTGATTATTTGGTATTAAAAGATATTTTTACCGGTTTAATTAAATCCGTCTTTTTTGCTATTGTTATTGCCATTATAGGTTGCTACCAAGGTTTAACTACGGAAGGCGGGGCCGAAGGCGTTGGAAAATCGACAACTTCGGCCGTAGTTGTTTCTTTTATTTTGATAATAGCCGGTGACTGTCTTTTCACGACACTTTTCTATTTTGCTTTTGGGTAAAAATGATTGAAATAATAAATTTAAGCAAGAGTTTTGGCGGTCTTAAGGTATTAGACGAATTAAATTTGAGTGTTAGAAAGGGCGAAACCATGGTTGTTATTGGCCGTTCCGGCTGTGGGAAAAGCGTTCTACTAAAACACATTATTGGTCTTCTTAAGCCTGATTCAGGCCAGGTAATTATTGAGGATGAAAAAAACATCGCCGTCCTCAACGAGGAAAGCTTAAATAAGCTTAGAATGAAGATGAGCATGCTTTTTCAGGGCTCCGCGCTTTTTGACTCTATGACGGTCGGAGAAAATGTCGGTTTTTTGTTAACTGAACACACAAAACTTTCGGAGGCAGAAAGTGCCGGGAAGGTCAAAACCAGCCTTGAATTGGTCGGTCTTCACGGCATCGAAAACCTTAAGCCCTCCGAGATTTCAGGGGGCATGCAAAAAAGAGTGGGTTTAGCTAGAGCTATTTGTTCTCCAAGCCTGGCTATCGTTCTTTATGATGAACCGACCACCGGCCTTGACCCCATAATGGCTGATGCCATAAATGATTTAATAATTCATTTACACGATAAATTGCAGATAACTTCAATAGCTGTAACACATGATATGGTTAGTGCCTACAAAATAGCAGATAGAATAGCCATGTTATATAAAGGTAAAATTATTGAAGTCGGTACGCCTGATGAAATAAAAAGAAGCTCTAACAAAGTAGTACAGCAGTTTATTCATGGGGAAGCAGTTGGCCCCATAACAGAAGGCGAAGAAATAAAAAGAAACTTTTTGTAACAGAGGGCAGAGGTCAGAAGCAGAAAGCCAGAAAAAAACTTTTGTTTTTCTATCGTTTGTTATCTGTCTTCTGTTTTCTAATATCTGATTTCTGGTTTTTAAAAAAGGGGGATTAAAAAATGAGTCCCGGTAAAATTAATTTTGAATTGAAGGTTGGCACTTTTGTTATTATGGGTTTGGTCGTTTTAACGATTATGATTTTTAAGATAGAAAATTTCAAATTTTTCAAGCCGGGCTATAATATACACGTTATTTTTAATTACGTAAGCGGTATAGATGTCGGTGCTCCGGTTAATCTTTCCGGCGTGGAGATCGGAGAAATTAAAAAGATGGAGATTTTTTATAATAAAAATTTAAAGAAAACTCAGGTTGATGTAGATGTTTGGATACGCGGCAAAACTATCTTAAGAGAAAATTCTTTTGCCAAAATAAAAACACTTGGCATTCTGGGCGAGAAATGTTTAGAGTTTACCCCCGGCTCTATTGCTAATCCGGCCCTAAAAGACGGAGATACACTTTTTGGTGAGGATCCTTTTTCTATCGAAGATGCAGCTGAATCTATAAACAAGGTAGCCAAAGACCTGGTCGAAACAATCAATTCAATTAATGCTGTTATAGGCGAACCGGACATTCAAGATTCTTTGAGAGGAAGCATTAAGAATCTTGAAGGAATTAGTAAAAAAGCCAATTCTATTTTGACAAAGATAGATGAGGGCGAGGGAACTATCGGTAAACTGATAAACGACGATAAAATTTACCGCGACACGGAAGCGCTGGTAGAAGATATAAAGAAACATCCCTGGAAACTTTTCTTTAAGACAAAAGAGAAAAAGAAAGATACCGCCAAAGATAAAGAAAAGGAAACCGACAAAAAGAAGCGAGATAAAAAAGAAAGCCTGTTTTTTTAAAGGAACAAAATTAAAAAAAAATGAAGAGCGGAATGAAAGTAAAAACTATATATGTTTGTCAGGAATGCGGTTTTCGTTCTCCGAAATGGGCCGGCAAATGTCCCGAATGTCAACAATGGAATAGTTTTGTAGAAGAGGTGGTGGCGCCCCCCATGGCTTCTAATTCAAGGCAGGCCATTGCGCCTCAATCTGCGAGCAGCCCAATGCAGATAAGCAAAGTAGATGTTAAGGAAAAAGAGAGATTTATCACAGGAATATCTGAACTGGATAGAATTTTAGGCGGAGGCATTGTAGCGGGTTCGGTAGTTTTGGTAGGTGGTGAACCCGGCATCGGTAAATCTACCCTTCTTCTTCAAATGAGTCACAATTTGAGTCTTAAGAATGGGCCTGTTCTTTATGTTTGCGGAGAGGAATCCGTTCATCAGACCAAGATGCGGGCTCAGAGGTTAGGTATAAGCTCTGACGAACTTTATATTGTCAACGAAACAAATTTATCGGTGATTTTAGAACATATAAGGAAATTTTTGCCCAGGGTAGTTATTATGGATTCCATACAGATTGTTTATAGGCCGGAGTTGGGTTCAGTTCCCGGCAGCATTTCTCAGGTAAAAGAGTGTGCCGGGCAGTTGACCTATCTGGCAAAATCTACGGGTATTTCTATTTTTTTAATCGGACATGTAACCAAGGAAGGTGCCATTGCGGGGCCGCGAGTTCTGGAGCATACTGTTGACACCGTTCTTTATTTTGAAGGGGCAAGGCACACCTCTTTTAGGCTTTTGCGCGCAGTTAAAAATAGATTTGGGCCTACTAACGAAATCGGGGTTTTTGAAATGACTTCAAAGGGTTTAAAAGAAGTCATTAATCCTTCTGAACTTCTTTTGTCGGAAAGGCCTCAGGATAGCCCCGGCTCTGTAGTGGTTCCCTGTCTTGAGGGCTCCAGGCCTCTTCTGGTAGAGATTCAAGCCTTGGTTGGCTCTTCTGTTTTTGGGAATCCGGCACGAAGAACCACAGGTCTTGATTATAATAAAGTCTCTTTGCTCCTGGCTGTTTTAGAAAAAAGGGCAAATTTTAAACTTAGTAATAGAGATGTTTTTGTCAACGTAGCCGGAGGAATAAAAATAAATGAACCCGCTACCGATTTAGGTGTTATTATGAGTGCAGCTTCCAGTTACAAAGATGCCCCTATTTCTAAAGATGATGTGGTGTTAGGTGAAGTTGGGTTGGGCGGAGAAGTTAGAGCTGTTAGCGGGATTAGACTGCGTATCATAGAATCCCAAAAGTTAGGCTTTAAAAGATGTGTTTTGCCGCGGAGCAACTTAAAAAACCTGGATTTTAAGGGCAATCTACAGCTTCTTGGAGTTGGCCATATTAAGGAAGCCCTTAAAGTAGTTTTTGGATAACGGATACTAAAAGTTAATTTGTAATTTTGAAGTTTATTTATATAAGATTACTATAATAATATATATCCCGGCTCATAAACTGCCCTAAAATTCTCTGCGATAATTTTAGAGCATTCGACGGGATCAATTCGACCATACAATTTATGTGCGCTAACACTTCATAAATTGTGGTCTCATTGAGGAGGTGAGAAAAAATTGACTATTATGTTTATAAGAATTTTTTTTGTAGTAGCTTCAGCAGCCACCGGTTATCAGATAGGCTCTTTGATTAAAGGCCAGGGCTCTGCTTTTTCTTTTATGAGCGCCGGCATAGGAGTAGCTGCGGCTTTAGGCATAATTCTGCTTGAGGTTGCCACCAGGCGAGTGTCCATTAAGGGATTATCCTCAGCTGTATTTGGTTTTATATTTGGTTTGATTATGGCAAGGGTGGTGATAAATTTATCATGCGGTTTTATATTTATGGATGAAATAACAAAAACTTCCGTCACTATGATTATAACGCTCATATTTGTTTATCTTGGAATGCTTATTGCTCTGGGAGGAAAGGATGAATTTAACCTGGTAATTCCCTATGTTAAACTGGCCAGACAAGATAAAAGAGAGGAAATTATCATCATCGACACCAGCGTTATTATTGATGGCCGCATAGCGGATATATGCAAAACAAAGTTTCTCGAAGGTAAGTTTGTTGTGCCGCGTTTTGTCTTGATGGAATTACAGCAGGTGGCTGATAGCGCTGATCCTTTAAAGAGAAATCGAGGCAGAAGAGGCCTTGATATCTTAAACAAGATTCAGAAAAACTCCAATATCGATATTAAAATTAACGAACAGGATTTTCCTGAAATCAAAGAAGTTGACACCAAGTTGGTAAAAATGGCCAAGGTGTTAGACGGTAAAATTATCACCAATGATTATAATTTGAATAAAATAGCCGAACTACAGGGTGTTACAATTTTGAATATCAATGAATTGGCCAATGCTCTGAAGCCGGTGGTATTGCCGGGCGAGACCATGACTATTAAACTTCTTAAAGACGGCAAGGAATTTAATCAGGCCATTGGTTATCTTGATGACGGCACGATGGTAGTGGTTGATCACGCTAAGCATCTTATCGGTAAGGTCATTACTGTGTCTGTAAGCAGTGTTCTTCAGACAGCAGCCGGCAAAATGATTTTTGCTGAAATAAATCAGAACAAAAAAAGTAAAAGTTATAATAATCAGCGAAGATTAAATAATAAATTTTAACCCAAATTTTGCCTGCACACCTGCGAAAGGTGCAGGCAAAATCTGGATTTAAGGCCATTTGATTAAAAGATGAGCGTAAGCGCTATAATTGTAGCTGCCGGTTTAAGTGAAAGGTTAAAGGCCGGGGAGAAAAAGCCTTTTCTTAAATTGCGCAGGCGTTCTATATTAGAAACCTCCGTTTATAATTTTGAAAAGAATACCGGCATAAAAAACATAATCGTTGTTGCGCATAAGGATGATTTAAAAAAAGTTAAAAAGTTACTGCGCAATTTCAAGAAAGTAAGAAGCATAGTTTCCGGAGGCAAAAAGAGAAGCCATTCAGTAAAAAAAGGTATAGCTTCGCTTGCGCCGCAAGATAAAATAGTTTTAATTCATGATGCAGCCAGGCCTTTTGTAAGCTCCGCGCTTATTGGGCGCATAATTTATGAAACTCAAAAACATGGCGCGGCTATTCCGGTTATAGAAGTTACTTCTACGGTCAAAAAAGTAAAGGGTAATTTTGTCGAGAAGACCATAGATAGGCAAAATCTTTTCCTGGCCCAAACCCCACAGGGGTTTAAAGTAGATATTTTAAAGAAAGCTTTTGATAAAAAGAAATGTTTCAATATAACAGATGACGCATTTCTGCTTGAAATTTTGGGAAAAAAGGTAAAAGTTATCACCGGCGAGGCCTCTAATATAAAGATTACCACAAAAGACGACCTTAAATTAGCCAGAAGACTAATAAAATAAGATTCAGGATTCGGAAAAGATAAATCGCGATAATAAAAAAATGAGAATTGGCATTGGTTATGACATTCATCGTTTAAGCCGGGAAAAAGATAAATTGATCCTGGGCGGAGTTGAAATTCCATATATAAAAGGGCTGGTTGGTTATTCAGATGCCGATGTTCTTTTGCATGCTGTTTGTGATGCCCTTTTGGGCGCAGCTGCGCTTGGAGATATCGGCATGCATTTTCCCGACACAGACCCTTCTTTTAAAGATATAAGCAGTGTGAAGTTATTGAAAGAGGTCAAGAAGCTTTTAGCAAAAGAAAAATTTTATATTATTAATATTGATTCAACCTTAATAGCCGAAGAGCCGAAATTGGGGCCTTTTAAAGTTAAAATTAGAAACTCTATAGCTGCTATTTTGGAATTAAAAGAGAATCAGGTTAATGTTAAAGCCACTACCTCGGAGGGATGTGGCGCTATAGGCAAAGGCGAAGCTATGGCTGCTTTCGCAATAGCATCAATTGAAAAAGTAGTTAGCAATTAGGAGCGTGCGAGGTTAAGCCTCGCACATAACTTGCACACGAAGATTATAACTGTGCGAGGTTAAGCCTCGCACATTTAGGATAGTAATAAAGGGCTATCCCCTTAAATGATATTATGATTATACTTTATATGCTGTTAGGCATTTTAATCTTATTAATTTTTTATTTTGTAGCTGTCAGTATTCTTTTTAAAGAAGAAGTAAAAGCTGTTTTTGAAAAAGATCCTGCGGCAATAAGTTTTTATGAAGTCCTTTTAACTTATTCCGGCCTGCATGCTATAATCTCGTATAGAATCACCCACGCCCTAAAAAAACAAGGGCTTTCTTTTCTGCCTCGTTTTATTTCTCAGTTCACGCGTTTTATTACCGGCATCGAGATTCATCCAGGCGCTGAAATCGGCAAAGGGCTTTTTGTTGACCATGGCATGGGTGTGGTTATCGGAGAAACCAGCGTAATCGGTAATAACGTTACTCTTTATCAGGGCGTTACCCTCGGCGGCACAGGCAAAGAGAAGGGTAAAAGACACCCTACTCTTGGCAATAATATCGTTGTAGGCGCAGGAGCCAAGATACTGGGTAATATAACTATCGGTAATAATTCCTATATCGGTTCAAACGCGGTAATTATAAAAGACGTTCCCTCTAATTCTACTGTGGTAGGCGTTCCCGGGAGAACAACCAAGCAGGATGGCAGAAAGATTGAATTAAGTTTAGAGCATAGCCATATTCTTGACCCCCTGATGGGAAGCATTGAGGATTTAGAGAGAAAAATTAAGAAATTAGAAGAAAAGCAAAAATAAATTACAAATATTTTTCGACGTGAGCATCGAACATGCCCCTTAAAATCTATAATTCTCTTACCAATAAAAAAGAAGACTTCATCCCCTTAAGTGAGGAAGAGGTAACAATGTATGCCTGTGGTGTTACTGTTTATGATGAATGCCATATAGGTCATGCCAGGGCATCATTTGCTTTTGATTTTATAAGAAAATATCTTATTTTTAGCGGCTATAAGGTGACCTATGTGCGCAATATCACCGATATTGATGACAAAATAATAAATAAAGCCAAAGAAGAGATTTCTAAAGAAAAAAACAAAACTTTATCCAGAGAAATTATTAAAAAGAAAGCCGAAGAAGTAGCTGCCCGTTACACCGGAAGATTTTATGAAGATATGCAGGCGCTCGGCATTGATAGAGCGAATGTTGAACCCAGGGCCACCGACCACATCAATGATATGATATCTCTGATAAAGATTTTGATAGACAAAGGTTTTGCCTATGAGGCCGGCGGCGATGTATATTTTAGTGTTAAAAAGTTTAAAGATTACGGAAAATTATCAAACCAGAGCACCGAACAAATATTGACAGGCGTAAGAAAGGAAAGCGAGCAAAATAAAAAGAACTCTCTTGATTTTGCGTTGTGGAAGAAATCAAAAGAGAACGAACCAGCCTGGCCTTCTCCATGGTCAGCGGGCAGGCCGGGATGGCATATAGAATGTTCTGTGATGAGCATGAAATATTTAGGGCAGTCTTTCGATATCCACGCCGGCGGAAGGGACCTGATATTTCCCCACCACGAAAATGAAATTGCCCAGAGCGAAGCTGCCACCGGTCGTCCTTTTGCAAAATACTGGATTCACAACGGCCTTTTGACCATAGACAGAGAGAAAATGGCAAAATCAGTGGGTAATTTTATTTCTATTAAGGATATTCTGGCTCGTTATCACCCTGAAGTGTTAAAGATTTTTTTCCTGAGCAGTCATTACTCCTCACCTATAGATTTTACATTTGAAAAGATGGATTCTGCCCGTAGTTCGCGTCAGCGTTTTTATATTCTCTTTAAGAAAATAGACGACATAACAAAAACCGGGATTACCCCCATTCAGAGAACGCCCAAAGAGCAGCAACTGGTAGAGGCTATAAAAGTTTTTATCAACGAATTGCACGCCTTAAGAGAAAAGTTTAAAGAGGCAATGGACGATGATTTTAATACCCCTGCGGCCTTAAGCATCCTTTTTGACATAGTTAACCTTGCCAATAAATTTATAGAGAATAAAAGTATCCCCCTCCAGCGCAAGAAACTGACCCTTAAAAGCTTTAAATTTACCTTAATTGAATTGGGAAGAATTCTGGGCCTTTTCAGGCCCCAAAAAGAAGAAGGGGAAGATATGGAAACTGTTGATAAATTAATGAAGATATTAATTGAATTGCGCGATTATGCCCGCTCCAAAGAAGATTACGAGCTCTCCGATAAAATACGCCAACAGCTTAAGGAAGTTGGTGTTGTTCTTGAAGATGCCAAAGGTAAAACCACTTGGCGAAAAGAAGATTAACTTCGCAAGGAAGTCCCTTAAAAAAGCAAAAGTTTACTCTTGACATTTAGTTTTTGTGTGGTATATTGTAAACGCTTACAAAAGCTTTTTTAATACATAGAATTGTAACCGATTACAAAATTTGTTCTTTAAAATCTAAAGGGGGTGAAGAGGAACAATGAAAGCAAAACTTCTATGCGCAGTAGCTTTAGCAGCAGTTATGGCTCTGCCATCCATAGCCCAGGCAAACCTGCTTAGCAATGCAGGGTTTGAAACTTGGGTAATGTACGGCGGAGAAGAGGTTCCGGCAGACTGGTGGCACATGTTTAGCGACCCGGATATAACCGGCAGCAAAGAATCAACTATTGTAAAAAGTGGTTCATATTCCGGAAAGACACAGGCCACAGGTTCTGGATGGGGCGGATGGGGCCAGAGACAACCTTTTGCAGCCAATGATACAGTATATGCCTATCAGCCGGTAAATATACCGATAGCGTTAGGTAACGCCTTGGCCACTTTGGAAATAGCATTTGAAAGTGCGCCTGATGTTACCATTGGCTCAGCAGTAAAGACTTCAATGTCTGCGGCCACAAGTGGTTGGGAGGCTCTTCAGTATAGTGCTGTTGCACCAACAGGGACGAATTATGTTAAGTATACCGTCCTTCTTGAGACATGGGGCGAGGGTCCTTTCACGGGAGCAGCTTATTTCGATGATGCTTATGCGGATTCAGTTCCCGTTCCTGAACCGAGCACACTGCTTCTTTTAGGTTCCGGCTTAGTGGGCCTAATGGCTTTCATCAAAAGAAAAAGAAGTTGAGATATATAAAGGGACGCCTTTAAAGGCGTCCCTTTGCATTTTTATCTTTTAAACGAGATTTTAAATTTTCTCCTATTAAATATTGACAAACATTTTAGTTATTGTTAAAGTATTATTACACAGGAGGTGAAGAATGGATAGATACGCATTAAAGTTATTACTTGTTTTGACGGTCGTTTTGGTTTTTGCTTTTAGCGCCGAAGCCGTTACTTTGAAATTGACGGATTTTGACAGCGACCGTATAAATGATTTTGGCGGGGGAATGGGTGCTTGGGACAAAGACCCTGCTGATACAACTCAAGGGTGCCTTGAGACGTTTGATACCGAAGTAAAGCATGGCAAAAAAGGCGCTTCACTTAAGCTGGAATATGATGTAGATTCCCCCAATCCGGCTTATAACGGTTTCTGGACAAAGCTGGAAGGCAATGACCTTTCTAGTTATAATGCGCTTGTTTTCTGGGTGAAAGGTGATCCTGACGCAGGTTATACGACCAGGTTCAAGATTGAATTAAAGAATGAACAAGGTGATATCGGCAGGTTTATAGTTACCGGTGTCAGCGATAACTGGACAAAAATCGTCGTGCCTTTTAAAGATTTTAAAGGCATAAGTGATTTTAGCAACATATCCGAGCTTGTTATCATCTTTGATGATATCATAGCCACCGAAAAAGAAGGCATTATCTATATTGATGATATTGCCTTTACAAATAGACAAAAATTAAGATAAGATGAGCTAATTCGAAAAGCAGTCTTCGACTAACTCGAAGAGTAGTCTTTGACTAAAAGTATATTCTGGTAACCCGCAGGGTAGTCTTCGACTAAAGGGCGCTCTTTTATTTAAAGTAAAGCAAAATATTTCTTAAAAAAAGCAATTTAATCCCTTGACAATATTCGAAAATATGGTAAAATTTTATAAATCTCTTTAATTTAATTAAATGCTTGAAAAGTTTCCATTTTGGAGGTATACTAAATCTGAGGCGATTTTAGATAAAAAAAAGAGGTTATTAACTAAGTTGTCTGGATACATTTATTTATTAGGGGGAGCCGTTAAACAGAAGGGGCTCCTTTTCTATTATGAAGAGTAAAGCTGTAATTTTCGAAAACGATATTGATACCGTTAATCTTCTAAACAAAGGCCTGGAAGGGTTGGGTTTTGAAACCATTTCTGTTTCAAGCGGCCTGGAAGGGTTGGAAACTGTCTATAAGGTCAAACCTCAGCTGATTTTTCTAAATCCGGCCATAGGCGATATCAGTGATTATCAGATTTGTAAACTCTTGAAAAATAAAGAAGAATATCGCGATATTCCCATCATTATTCTTACAGACAAACCAAAAGATAGATTGAAATTCTGGAGCATAAAGGCCGGCGCAGATGATTATCTCTTAAAGCCGCTTGAGAAAGAGAATATAGGCGAGCAATTAAAAGACTTGATCTCTCATTTTTCAAAGAATATAAATTTTAGCAGTTTTTTAGATAAAACTAAAAAATTTAATGAAATTATAAATAATTTAACCCGGGCTTATCAGGAAAGTTCGGATTTAAATTCTCTTGTTGTTCAGAAAATTTTTCAGCAGCTAATTGAAGCAATGACAGTTATACTTAAATCTGAACTCGGCTCTTTGATGTTAGCAGATAAAGATTCAAATGTTCTTATTATCAAAGCCGCTACCGGATTAAATGAGAATATAGTTTTAGATACAAAAATTAGATTTGGGGAGGGTATCTCCGGATGGGTGGCTCAGCAGAATTATCCTTTACTTGTCTGTGACATAGAAAAGGATGGCCGTTTTTATAAAGAAAACAACGATAAATATTACACCAAGTCTTTTCTCTCGGTACCCGTGAAATTTGCGGATACCATGGGTGTTATCAACATCAACAACAAGATTAACAAAGAGGCCTACAACACAGACGATTTAAACCTGCTTATGATTTTAGTCAATCAAATTTCTTTTGGCTTTCAAAGCTCCAAACTTTGCGCAAGGCTTGATGGGACCGAGAAGCGGCTGAAAAAATTAGAGGGAGCAAATAAAATTTTAATAGAAGCAAACCAATTTCTTGACAAAGAACTTTATGAAACCACTATTTCCGATGAGGTAAACAAAATTGTAACCGCCGATCTTAACTATCGCCAGACCATAAATGCCGTTATCGAAATAGTTGAACAATTAGTTGATTTTCATTTCTGCGGCCTTTTATTAGTTGACGAGAAATCTCAGGGAGAACTTATTATAAGCATTAAATATCCGGCCACGGAGGCCGAAGTCAAAAAGTTTAAATTAAAGATTATTGACTCATTCAATAAACTTACTCATAAGATGCTTTCAAAAGATAAGGTTACCCTTAACCGTTTCGACGGTCCGGCCATTGTCACCGAAGGCTTTAAAGAAGAAGACATAGTAAGCTCTTTTCAGGCGGAACTGCTCCATAATGCGGATAAGGTTATGGGCTTGTTGGCTATGAGCCATTCAAAAAAGGATGCTTTCGCGGAAGAAGACCTTAAGCTATTTTCCATTGTTGCTCAGCGTTCTATCCCGGCCATTAACAACGCCGCTCTCCACAAAAGAATAAAAGAACTTTCAAATAGAGATGGTTTAACCGGTCTGTACGGTTATCGTTACCTAAAAGAGCAAATTGATAAAGAATTAAAAAGAGCCGAAAGATATCAGGAACCTTTAGGGTTTATAATGCTGGATATAGACGGCTTTAAGAAAATAAACGATACCCATGGTCACCCGCAGGGAGATATTGTCTTGAAAGAGTTGAGTTCAATTTTAAAGGAAATCTGCCGCAATGTCGATGTTGTAGCCAGATGCGGCGGAGAAGAATTTATGATTCTTTTACCTGAAACAGATAAAGACGGAACCTTTTATCTTGCTGAAAGAATGAGGCGTGTGGTGAAAAATTATGATTTTTCTTCTTCAACAGACGAACCTATAAAATTAACCGTTAGTTTAGGTGTAGCAAATTATCCTACCTCGGCCACATCTAAATCAGAATTGCTCAAAAAAGTAGACACAGCCCTTTATCAAGCTAAAGAAGAGGGCAAAAACGCAACCTGCCAGGCCTAATAACCCCACAGCAGTTTTTTATTTTTCTGTGGACTGCCGACTTCTGCCTGCTGGCAGGCAGAATGTGGCTGTGAACTGTTTCCGTCGCTCTATTGAAGTTGACAAACCTTTGTTTATATGGTATAAATTTAGTAATAGAAATTTTTAGAACATCAAATGAAGACATAACTTAGCTTCATTGCATTCGCTAAGTGATGTACTCATTAAAAGGAGAAAAGTTTGCGTAAAAGTTTCCCTAAAAAGTTATTTTTGTCTTTTTTAATAATAGCGGCTTTGCTGGCGTTTGAGTCCAATAAGCTATCTTTTTCACAGGAGTCCCTTGTCTCCATTGATGTAGAAAATGCCCCCATAGACCAGGTTCTTAAGATGATTGCTTCCCAGAGCGGCCTTAATATCGTTACTTCCCAGAATGTCAGCGGTACTGTCTCCGTAAAACTTGATAATGTTTCCTTAGAAAGAGCCCTGGACTCAATTCTTAAAATCAACAATTACATGTATTCCAAAGACGGCGACATCATAACTATTTATACATACGCTGACGCCCAGCAGGAAGAGCGATTTGCCAATTTGATAACAAAAGTTTTTACACTCGACCATACAGATGTGATGGATTTACGCCGGGCATTGCTTTCAATGAAAACCTCCAGAGGCAAAATTGAACTGAGCCCCAAAAGCAATCAGGTCATTATCACCGATACACCGACAAAGATAAAGGAAATGGAAAGAGCCCTTAAGTTACTGGATCAAAAAACAGTACTTAAAAAGTATAAGCTTGAATTTGCCCGGGCCTCTGACTTGATGGAAAGATTGACACGGCTTATTCCCCCGGAAAAAGGACAGGTTTTTGTTGATGAGAGAACAAACAGCGTAGTAGTTAAGGCCACACCTGTAGTTCTTAAAGATGCAGATGAATTAATAAGCGGCTGGGATGTTCAGCATAAGCAGGTTTTAATAGAAGCCAGATTGATGGAAGTGAACTTAGATAAAACTCTCCAGCTGGGCATAAGATGGGAATATGACAACACAACCAGAAGTCCTCAACGCGTAGGCATGGATTTAAAGGAAGATTTGAGTGTAGATTTAGCTAAGGGCACTATACTCAATATCGGCACTTTAACTTCCGATGAGTATAACATAATACTTGAAGCCCTTGAGACAAGCGGCGACGCAGAGGTTTTATCTGCCCCCCGCATTTGTGTTTTGGATAATGAAGAAGCCAATATCTTAGTTGGTTCCAGTGAGCCCTATATTATAACCAGCGAAGATCCGGTAACCGGTTTCGTCACTGAATCAACCGAATATATAGATGTAGGCATTAAGCTAATAGTTACTCCGCAAATCGGTGAAAATGGTTATATAACCATGGTCATTCATCCGGAAGTAAGCAAGGCCAGGCGCCTGCCCGACGTTGATAATGCGGTTGCGATTGATACCACTCAAGCCGACACCACTATGATGGTTAGAGACGGCGAGACCATTGTCCTGGGTGGTTTGATTAAAAATAAACAAGAGACGGTTTTGAGAAAAATTCCTTTCCTGGGAGATATACCGCTTTTAGGTTTATTGTTCAGAAGCAAGGAAGAGGAAACTATTAAGCAGGAATTAATTGTTTTTATTACCCCCCATATTTTAACCGATAGAAACCGCCAGATTGTTTCTCAAGGGGAATGGCACACCTTTACGGATAGGACAGGCACGGAGAAGCGAATGGCAACCGGCCTTTTGCGAGAGCCGTTGATGCCTGATTTTGAGCAGGAGAGTTTTTGATTAAACTATGGCCATTTCCACCGACCAGATACAAGCATCCTTAAAAGACTATTTGCGCATAATCTTTCATCGCAAATGGTTTTTTCTTATTCCCTTTTTAGTTGTTTTTACCACTGCTACCATAGGCAGTTCTTTTCTTACCAGATACTATGAATCATCAATTTTAATTTTAGTTGAAGAAGAAAAAATTATTAACCCGCTTATTCCCTATCAGGAAAGATTAATATTACAGCCTAAAGAAGACACTCTGGTCGAAAAATTAAGGACACTCACCGAACAAATCTTATCTTACCCTCAATTAATCAATTTGGTCAACACCCTTGGGATTAGCAAGGGTATTACCGACCAGGCAGCTTATGAAAAACTTATCATGGGCATTAGAAAAAGAACCGGAGTTGTTATGAGGGCGTCTGATGTTTTTCAAATTTCCTATGAAGACAAAGATCCTGTAATGGCACAGAAGATAGTTAATACTTTAATCAACCTTTTTATTAAAGAAAACTTACAGAAAAAGACCGACTCGGCCTTAATAGGCGTGAAGTTTGCGGAGGAACAGGCCAAGGTTTATAAAAAACAGCTTGAAAAAGCAGAAAGAACGCTTTATGAATTTAGAGAAAAACAAGCCCTTCAATTACCCGGCATGGCCCTTGATATGAATACGCAGTTTTTAATCAGCTATCAGACTTCTCATACTTCCATAGAGCTGGCTCTTAAAGAGGCCAGAGAAGAACTTAGCAGGATAAACAGGCAATTATCCGGACATGAACCGGTTATAATTTCACATGATTTAATAGTCCTTAATCCGGATGTAAACAGATTAACCGTTGAGCTTTCAAATCTTCAGGCGGAACTTGATACCAAAATGGTTGAAGACCCGGAAGACCCGGAAATTTCTCTTATTATAGCCAAAATTGAGGAGGTAAGAGAAAAGCTTCGCCTCGAGAGCAAAAAAGTTATAGATGCCGACACAGCCTTAACCGCTCCTTTGTTTTATCAAAGACTGGAGCAAAGGCAGAAAGATGCCAGGCAGAAAGTTGATGAATTAGAAGCTAGAAGAAAGCGCCTTCAAGGACTGGTGGATGAGTATGAAGCTAAAATAGGAAGTTTGCCTGAGCAGGAACGCGTGTATGCTGAATTAACCCGAGATGTGCGTGTAAACCAGAATATTTATGAAATGCTTAAAATGAAAGTTGAGGAATCACGGCTGACAGCCGTAGAGTTAAAAGATAAAGGCACCCGTTATGAAATTTTAGAAGAAGGCCGCCTGCCCCTAAAACCATCAAAGCCAAAGAGACTGCTTACCTCCATTGTAGCTTTTGTTATAGGCATTTTGTCGGGCTTTGGTTGTGTTTTCTTAGCTGAGTTTGCAGACCATTCTTTTAGAGGAGTGGAAGATGTTAAGCAATACATTGACTTACCTGTTCTCGGTTCTATTTCCAGGATAGTCAGCGCCCAGGAAATTCGCCGACAAAAGGTGCGCAACGCCAGATTGACATGGATTTTTATAATATTTTTGATAATTTTAATAATATTTGCCGCTATTTATTCCAACACCCAGGAACAAAAAATTAAAGAAAAACTTATTCGCCAGCAAACGATGGAAAAACAATAAATGGACGAAAAAAACAAACTCTCAGAAGCCCTAAGAAAAGCGCATGAGGAGCGCGATAAGAATTCCAAAAAAGCTGCACCGCCATCTCTTCCTCCTGTTACCGAATACGTCGCGCCTACTGTGCCCAAAAGGCCTGAAGCGGCCAGGGAAGGAATTGACGCCCGGCTTGTGGCCTACGCAGACCCCCGCTCTCGTGTAGCAGACCAGTATCGCAATCTGATGACACAGCTCTTATCTTTGCCGGAGGCAGCCGCCTTAAAGACTCTGGTTATCACCAGTTCTTCTTTACATGAAGGCAAGACCATAACCGCTCTTAACTTGGCTATAGTTTTATCTCAGAATTTAGGTAGAAAAGTTTTAATTATAGATTGTAATCTCAGAAGGCCGGCCCTCGATTCATATTTAGGCCTAAGCACGCAAAAGGGCCTTAGTGATGTATTAGCCGGAACTGCCACAACAGATGAAGTAATTATTGAAACAGGCATACATAATCTATTTTGTATCTGCGCCGGTGAAGTAGAAGCAAGCCCTACTGAATTATTAAGTTCTCCAAAACTCAAAGAAACCCTCGATAATTTAAAAAAGCGTTTTGATTATATAATTTTAGATACCCCGGCAGTTATCCCCTACGCGGACCCCAGGATAATAAGCAAGGTATGCGATGGAGTGTTGCTGGTAGTCAAAGCAGAGCGAACCCGCAGGGAAGTAATTAGCAGAACAGAATCCCTTTTAAAAGCAGTTGGTGCTAAGCTATTAGGTATCACTTTAACTAATATTCAATACCATATACCCGAATATATCCATAAGCACTTATAATTGTGCATAGGAGTATCAGTGTACTAGTATATGCCAAAATCCTCCCGCGGGTTTTGGTTTTTTAATTCAAAAGGAGAAAGATAACCAATGACTGAAAAAGAATGGGATAAGCGCAGACAATTCTGGAAAGAGTTTGCTATTTGGGAAAATAGCCAAAAGCCTATTCGCAAAAATAAATCAAATATTCGGCTTATTGGCGAGGTAGTTGATTTCTACCTAAAAAAATATTCTAAGACAAAAGGAAGATTATTGTCTCAAAAAGATTATGGAAAGGGAGTTACGCAGCTGCATAAGAATTTTTCTTTATGGAGAAAAAAATAATGTCTATTACCCAATTAGAGAAAACTATAATTGATATAGCCGAATTTTTAAAAAAACAAAAAATTCCTTATATGATTATAGGAGGGATAGCAAATCTTTTTTGGGGAGAGCCGAGAACTACCTTAGATATCGATGTTACGGTGAAAATCAAAGATGAGAATGTGCCAGAATTTGTTAATAAAATAAAAGGCAAATTTCACGTTTTAGTTTCTGAACCGGAAAAATTTATTAGTAAAACGAGAGTTTTGCCTGTCGAAGCAGAAAATTTAACCATAGATATTATTTTTGCTACCTTGCCTTACGAAGAAAGAGCTATTAGGCGCGCTGTTATTCGAAAAGTGGCAAAGACAAAAGTAAATATTTGTTCACTAGAAGACTTAATAGTTCATAAAATAATATCTGAAAGGCCAAAAGATATAGAAGATGTAAAGAAGATATTGTCTATGCAAAAGAAATTAATTAATCGCAGATACCTAACGCCGAAAATCCGTGAATTATCGAGAGCTTTAAATCGCCCACAGATTATGAAGCTTTATTTAGGAGCTATTAAAAAATAACAGTCTAATGTTACAACTTTAAAATTTTCTAAGTGGGTTTTGATTTTTTAATTTTGGAGAAAAAGAATATGAAAATATTAAATGTTGTAGGTGCAAGACCAAATTTTATGAAAATAGCGCCTATCATTGATGAGATGAAGAAACGTTCTAAGCTTACCCCTATTCTTGTTCATACAGGGCAGCATTATGATAAAGAAATGTCCAAATTATTTTTTGACGATTTAAAATTGCCACCTCCTGATATTTATTTAGGCGTAGGGTCAGCTTCTCATGCTGTTCAGACGGCTAAAATTATGGTTAAGTTTGAAAAAGTATTACTTAAAGAAAAGCCGGATTTGGTCGTTGTAGTAGGTGATGTTAATTCTACAATTGCCTGTACTTTGACAGCAGTTAAATTTTTTATACCTGTTGCTCATATTGAAGCGGGTTTGAGAAGTTTTGACCGCACCATGCCTGAAGAAATAAATAGAATTTTGACTGATTCCATTTCAGATTATTTATTTACCACTTGCCATGATGCTAATAAGAATTTACTAAAAGAAGGCATCTCAAAGGATAAAATCCATTTTGTCGGCAATGTTATGATAGACACCCTTCTAAAACATATTAAGAAAGCTTCTCATTCTGGCATACTTAAAAAACTAAACTTACAACCTAAAGATTACGCTGCTTTAACACTGCATAGGCCGAGCAATGTAGATGATAAAAAAGTTTTTGTTAGAATTTTAGATGCTTTTGGGGAAATACAGAAAAAAATAAAAATTGTTTTTCCGATTCACCCGCGGACTAAGAAAAGAATAGAAGAATTTGGCTTGAATAATAAAATTAGAAAAATGAAGAATTTTAAAATAGTAGACGCATTAGGATATCTAGATTTTTTAAAATTGATGTCTGAATCAAAATTTGTTTTAACAGATTCCGGAGGAATTCAAGAAGAGACAACAATACTAAAAATTCCCTGCATTACTCTTCGCGAAACAACCGAAAGGCCCATAACAGTAACAGAAGGCACTAATATAATAGTCGGAAGTAATAAAGAAAAAATTATTAAAGAGAGCTTAAAAATAATCAAGGGCAAAGAAAAAAAAGGCAAAATTCCTAAATTTTGGGATGGCAAGGCAGCAGAAAGAATCGCAAATATTTTATTAAGTAAAGATTTGCGTTAGAAAGGCGAAAAGTATGAGAATTTGTTTTCTTTCGGATGCAAGATATATTCATACGCAAAGATGGATAGAGTATTTTGCAAAAAAAGGACACGAAATACATATAATTTCAAATGGACAAGCGAAAATCAATGGCGCAACTATTCATCAACTCAATATATTAAAGTTAAAAATTCCTTATTTTAATACTATAAAGAATATTATATGGTTCAAGGGTTTTATTAGAAGAATAAGGCCCGATATAATTCACATGCATTACTTAGAACCATTTGGGTTAGCTCCAATTTTATGCGATTTTAAACCTTTTATAGTATCGACTTGGGGAAGTGACATTCTTGGTTTTTTAAATGAGAGTGTTGAGTCATTTAGGCAGCAGTTTAGTAAAAAATTTATATTAAAAAAAGCGACTATAGTTACTTCCACAACTAAATTTTTAGCTAAAGCTACTGCGAAATATGCTAACTTAGATTGGAGAAAAATTGAAATTGTTCCATTTGGGGTAGATATAAATCAATTTAGCCCTCAATCTAAAATTAAATCTAAAAGAATTACAATTGGCATGATAAAACATCTACTGCCAAAATATGGGGTCGAGTATTTAATTAAGGCTATTCCCCAAGTATATAATCAATACAAAAATATAAAAGTGTTAATTGTGGGAAGTGGTTATCAAAGAGATTATTTAATTGAACTGGTTAAAAAATTAAAAATTGAGAATATTGTAACATTTCAAGAAGAAGTTCCATATTCCCAAGTGCCTACTTATCTTTCTCAAATAGATATTTTTGTAATGCCATCTATATCAGAATCAGAATCTTTTGGCGTTGCAGCTATTGAGGCTCAAGCCATGGAAATCCCTGTGGTGGCATCTAGAGTCGGAGGAGTATCAGAAGCGGTTTGGGATGGAGAAACAGGGATATTGATCGAACCCAAAAACCCGCAAGCAATAGCTGATGCGTTGATGGTTTTATTGCAAAATGAAGAGAGGCGATTGGAAATGGGAAAGAAAGGCAGGGAATTTGTAATTCAAAGTTATGATTGGAATAAGAATGCAGGGAAAATGGAAAGCTTATATAAGGCATTATTAAATAAAAAGGAACGTTATAAATGAAAAGAATAAATAACTATAAAGAACAATTAGCAAGCAAATGGGGCGATGAAAGGGTAGTTCCAGGACTTAAAAAATATCAAGAGTCTTATTATCGTCAGTTAGTAGCATATAATTTTAGTAAATCCTTTGTCTTAAATAAAGTTGTCTTAGATATAGGATGTGGTGAAGGATACGGTTCAAATTATTTATCTAAGTATGCGAAAAAAATTATTGGCATAGATTTTTCTGGGGAAACAATAGAACATGCGAAGTCTAATTATAAGAAAAATAACATAGAATTTATGAAGATGGATGCGATAAATTTATCTTTTCCAAATAATTTTTTTGATGTAGTCTGTTTTTTTCAGGCTATTGAACATATAAGAGATTATAATAAATGTTTAGCCGAAATCCAGCGGGTATTAAAACCTGGTGGATTTTGTATTATATCTACACCAAACAAAGAAACGCGTCTAGTTCTTGGTGATGTCCCCTTTAATCCATTTCATATCCAAGAATTTTCTGTAAAAGAATTGCATAAATTACTGCAAATATATTTTAATACAGTTGAGTTATATGGTATCCAGGGTAACGCAAGAATAAAAAAGAAAGAATTGTCTAGATTTAAATATCGTAGCTTTATCCGTAGGCTTAGAAAATTAACTATTTATCAAGTTAAAAATTTAATTCCTAAAGAAATAAGAATGTTGATAACTAGAGGCATTTCAAAAATAATAGGCATATCAACACCTCTCTCTAATGTTGATTTGGAAGATTTCACTGTATCAAAGATAAATATAAGAAATTCTTTAGATTTACTAGCTGTCTGTGAGAAATAAATATTAAAATATATAGGAGCATATAATTGGGCCTAATTAAAAGTAGCATTATAACATTATCAGCACGCATAGCACTATTTATTATAAGTGTTTTTATAAGCATAATTACAGCGCGAATACTAGGTCCAGTAGGTAAAGGTGAATATTCATTTATTATTTTAATTCCTCTTTTAATAATAAACTTGGGAAACCTAGGTGTAGGGACAGCAAATGTATATTTTATCGGCAAAGGGAAATATAAATTATCTAATATTACTTCAAATTCATTAATTTTAGCTTTCTTTTTAGGAACTCTTCTTTCAACTTTTGCTTTAATATTTATTAAGTATACTCACCCTCTTTTTTTAAAAGAAATAAATTTTATAAATATATTTATTGCCCATTGCGCGATACCATTCAGTTTGCTTGTAATATATTTTAAATATATATTATTAGGTAAAAATAATATAAAAAGATATAATTTGTTAGATATTCTACAAACTACTTTTTTGCTCGGATTTCTCATAATAGCATTAATTATTTTACGACAAGGTGTATTTGGCGCTGTTTTATCATATGTATTAGCTGCAGTTTTAACAAGTTTTATTTCTATTTTCTGGGTTAATAAATTAATAAGAATAAAAATGAGCCTTAATTTTAAATTATTAAAAGACTCACTTGTTTTTGGGATTAAAGGACATCTTGGTAATATTGCGCAATTCCTTAATTATCGGTTAGATATGTTTTTAGTCATGTACTTTTTAGGAGCAATGTATTTGGGATATTATTCTATTGCTGTAGTGGGTGCCGAGATGCTTTGGCATATTTCGAGCACAATGGCCATAGTTTTGTTGCCCAAGATATCTTCATTAGACGCAAAAGAGGCTAATAAATTAACTCCAGTAATATGTAGGCATACTTTTTTTATTACTACAGGAATGGCCTTGGTTCTTTTTATTTTAAGTAGATTTTTTATTTTTTCTTTATATGGACGAGCATATCTCCCGTCTGTTAAGCCTCTATGTATATTATTGCCAGGTATAGTGATTTTTAGTATCCCTAAGGTATTGGCCAGCGACATAATTGGTAGGGGCAAGCCAATTATTAATACTTATGCTGCACTTGCATCCTTGGTTATAAATATAATGCTAAATTTATTTCTTATTCCTAAATGGGGTATTAGTGGAGCAGCTTTTGCTTCTAGCATTGCCTATTTTGTAGGAGCAGGCATAATCCTTAGGGCATTTTTGAAGATTTCAGGAAGTAGTTTAATTGATACACTATTGATAAAAAAGAGTGATTTTAAAATTTATACTGATGTATATTTTAGAATAATGTCAAAATTACAGACTAAATGATAAATTAATGGAGGCAATTATTGGGACAAAACGCACCATATTTATAAAATTGATAATAAAATTATTATGAATGCGAGGTACAAAATTTGTCTTTAAGAGAAATTTTAACTAATTTAACTAAAGAGAATTGATATGTTAAAAAATGAAAATATAATTTGTGTATCTACAATGTGCTGGGATGACCTTTGGACCAGAAAACAGCGTTTTATGAATATGCTGGCGAAAGAGGGCAACAAAGTACTCTATGTCGAACCTATTTGTTTTGCTCGTGGCAGGTCTGTTTATGCTAAAGTTAGCGAAGCATTAAATAGAGCAAAATCAAATCCATTCAGTAAACTGAAGAAAGTTTCAGAAAATTTATATATTTTGACACCTGCGGTTAAAATTCCATTTGGGCGTTTTGAGATAATTTCTTTATGGAATCAATTAATTTTGAGACAGGAAATTAAAAGCGCGCAGAGAAAACTGACTCTAAATAACCCAATCTTTTGGACATACACTCCTTCTTCAGATAAGTTGATAGGTGCCTTCTCTGAAAAACTGGCAATTTATGATTGCGTGGATGAGCATTCGGCCTATCCCAATGTAAACAAACGATTGATAAGAAGAATGGAGATAAGGCTAATTAAAAAAGTAGATATGGTCTTTGTGACAACTAAGGAGTTATATGACGATAAAAAGCATTTAAATAAAAATATTTTTATTATTCCTAACGGAGTAGATATAAAACATTTTAGTAAGGCAGGTGAAGAGGAAACTGCCATACCCAGCGAACTTCAGGCAATACCTCAGCCAAGAATTGGTTATATAGGCGGAATTGCTGATTGGATTGATTTGGATTTAATTCTCTATATTGCTAAATCTAAACCTGAGTGGTCATTAGTTTTGATAGGCCCTATTATGACACAGAACAAATTGGCTTTATTAAAGGAGCCAAAGAATATATATTTTTTGGGACGAAAAAACCTTCGCGTGCTGCCTAATTATCTGAAAGGTTTAGATGTTTGTCTGAATCCTTTCAGACTGAATGAGTTAGCAAAAAGGGTTAATCCTTTGAAAGTATATGAGTATTTAGCAGCAGGCAAACCGGTTGTTTCTGTAGATATGCCAGCCATAAGACAATTCGAGGGAATAATCATGTTTGCACACAGCAAAGAAGATTTTATTAATTTAATAGATGAAGCACTAGGTGAGAATCAGTTAAGCTTGAGAGAGAAACGATTAGAAGTAGTTAGAGATTATTCTTGGGGAAATTTATTCAGAACGTTAATAAATCATATTGAAAGCCAGGAAAAGTTTAAAAAAGAATGATTAGAGAGAAAGATAAATCATATTTAGAAGAACGCCCTATTATAGAACTACCAATACTGATTAAAATTGCAATTATTGGAATGGCATTTTTGTTAGGTTTATCGGTGCTTTTTATTCCTTGGTATTTTGCGCTTTTAGCTTTTTTTTCTTTCGCGTTTTTAGTTGCTATCTTTTTTGACCCTTATTTTGGACTTTTAGCTTTTTTGATTGGTTCCTTGCTTCATCCGGTAGAGTTTTTTGCGGATGTTTTAGGGCCACTTCATTTATCAAGAAATTTAGCCTTTGGAGTTTTGTTCATATGGCTGTTTCATATTATTGTTTATCGCGATTTTAAAATAGTAAAAACTAAACAGAATATAATTATTTTCCTTTTTGGAACAACTCTTTTTATTTCCACTCTTCGATATTTTGATTATTCTTTTTACGGTTTTTTAGAGTTTATCAAGCTTTTAATTCTCTATTTTTTGGTTGTTAACTTAGTCAAAACTAAGAAAAAATTTTTAATATTAATTTGGGGACTGGTAATTTTAGGACTAGCTGCTTGCCTGATAGGCATATATCAATATGCTCATGGAATCGGTGTGGATTACGGAGAAGGTGTTATAAGAATTAGAGGAACAGCCTTTGATCCCAATGATTATGCTATGCATTTAGTAATTTTAATACCTTTAGTATTTGCATTGTTTTTTAATTACCGCAATGTCATTACTAGAACACTATTGATATTAATTTTTGTTTTACTCATATTAAATGTAGTCTTTACATATTCTCGAGGAGGCATGGTTGCTTTAATTTTTGTATTGGCTAGTTCTGTTTTGTGGTTTGGTTTTAAGCATAAAAGGAAAATACTTGCGGTAGTTCTATTATCGGTATTTTTATTAGGCATAGTTCCTTTTATTCCTGTGCAATATTGGGCTCGAGCCAAAAGTGTTTTTGATTTGAGCGACCCATCTATTAATAGTCGACTTGAAATTTGGAAAGTGGGTTTGCAAATGATGAAAGACCATCCCTTTAGAGGTATAGGTCTAAACGTATTTCAATATGAGTATGTAGAAAGAGCCTTTACGGCTTCGGATATTAAAACACGCGTTGCTCGATTTTCACATAATGCTTACTTGCAAATAGGTGCTGAAACAGGAATTTTTGGATTGATATTTTTTCTTTTGCTTTTGTTTTTTAGCTGGCAGGATTTAAAAAAAGCAGGAAGTAATTTTCAGAAAAAAAAGGACTTTTTATTGTCAGACTTAGCTCTTAGTTTAAGATTGGGGCTTCTTGGTTATTTAGTTTGTGCTGTTTTTTTGACACAGGCTTTTTTAACAATGTTGTGGATTATTTTGCCATTGGCTGTCGTTATGAAAAAATTTTCTGACGAATCGTAGAAACCCAAGGACGATAAAATGATAGTAGAAAAAATAAGAATAGCCCATTTAATCAGTAGCCGCCTGGAAAGTCCTTTCGGTGGAGATTTAGTAATTTTAAATTTATTTAAATATTTAGATAAAAATAAATTTGTATCCTGGCTTGTTAGCTTCAAGAAAGTTAGAAAATCAGGCCTTCCTCTAATAGTGGGAACAGCCGACCGACTTAGTAAAGAAAAAGGATATAAATATCTTTTAGCGGCAATTAAAGATATTCTTAGTGTGGTCTTATTGATTGCTGGCGGCGGTCCGCTTCAAAAAAAGCTTATTGAAATGACTAACAAGTTAAAAATTAAAAAAAGAGTAATTTTTACCGGTTTCAGGCATGATGTTCATGATTTTATTGCTGCCATGGATATATTTGTTTTACCATCATTAAGTGAGAGTTTGCCGTTAGCCGTCGTGACAAAACGATTATTTTCAATAAAGAAGGGGGGACTTACAAAATGGATAAACTCAAAAGGGCTATTTGCAGGGAGATAAATTATTATTTAAAGAAGCCCGTCTTTGCTCATTTAGAAGTTACGTACAAATGCAATCTTTCTTGCAAATTTTGTGGTTTTAGAAAAGGATTAGCAAGAGAAAAAATGGATGAATTATCTGTAAATGAATGGGTCAGAATAATAGACGAACTCAAAGAAATTGGTGTAAGTTATGCAACGCTGGTGGGAGCCGAGCCCTTAATCAGAAAAGATATATTCGAAATTATAGCACATATTAAGAAAAAGGGAATGAGGTGCTTGCTTTTGACTAATGGGGTACTAATAGACCCAGAAAGAGCAAAACGTTTGGTTGAAAGCGGATTAGACAGAGTCACTGTTTCAATAGATGGCCCGAAGGAGATACACGATAAGATAAGAGGGGTTAGCGGCGTTTACGAAAAAGCAACAGCCGGCATTAGAAATCTTATTACAGCGCGAAGCGAAAAGCGAAGTGCCCTGCCTAAAATAGCAATACACGCTACCGTATGCTCTTTAAACGTGGAATACCTTAATGAGATAGCCGATTTATATGAGGAATTAGATATCGACGACGTAAATTTTCAGTATATCACTGAGACAAGCGAAAAGATCGTTGCTAAAGAGGTTTTTAATAATGTGAACATCGGAAGCAGGCAATTTATTCCGCAATCCAACTCTTACCTTCTTGATGAAAAAGGCGCGCAAATCATGCGCGATAAGATTAACCAGATATTAAAAAGGAAGATATGTAATTTCTCTATAAGGACGTTACGCTGCCTTCCGGCGGCGCCATTGACGAAGGGACATTTTCCGATAAAAAAATGTTATGTTATAAACACAGATCTTCACATCGATCCATACGGTAACCTTCATCCATGCGCGATGCTGAAGAATTATAGTTTAGGCAACGCCTCAAAAGAAGGCGTAAGGCAGGCATGGAATAGTAAAAAGGCAGACGACCTTAGGGTTTCGCTGAGAAAGAGGTTGTTTAATATATGCAAGTACTGTTGCCATTTTAATGCTAATCTGACTTTTTCTCAGGCCGCAAGGGTCTATTTAAATCAGGAAGTAAAATAAGGCAAAATGGGAAACGTTAATCAGCAAAATAAAATAAGGGTCATGCATTTAGTGACTGGCTGGCTCGATAAGATTTATGGCGGAGAGGCTGTAGCTTTGGCGCTTGTCCGGAAAGCGGATAAGGATAAATTCTATTGTGTTTTAATATGTTTTAAAGACCCAAGAGCAGATGCTCCGCCGCCGCTTATAGTTGAAGCGAAAAAGTCAGGTATAGCTACAGAGGTTATTTATCTAAAATGGCGGTTTGGTATATGCGCAGTATTCCGCTTGAGGAAGCTATTGCGGGAGCACAATATCGATATTCTTCATTGCCATGGTTACAAGGCAGACGTAATAGGTTTTTTAACTTCAAAACTAACAAAAGTTAGGTTAGTAAGCACATACCATGGATGGTGGCCGGATACTCTTAAACTTAAATTTTATGATTTTATCGACACGAGCATCCTTAAATTTTTTGATAGGGTAGTAGCTGTTTCGTCGCAGATATACGGCAATTTGGTAAAGAGAAAAATTAATCCCTCAAAATTGGAGGTTATTCAGAACGGCATAGATGTAAGTCATTTTGATATGAAAGCGGAGAGGGAAGGGGTGAGGAAGGAACTCGGTATTAAGAAGGAAGACTTCGTTATTGGCTCTGTAGGGCGTCTAAGCAGCGAGAAAGGCATTACCTATCTTTTGGAAGCGGCTTCTAAAATAAAAGTCAAGAAGCGCGATGTTAGTTTCGTCATCGTCGGTGAAGGTGATGTAAAGAATAACCTTATCGATTACGCTAAGGAATTGAATATAAGCGATAAGGTTATCTTTACCGGTTACCGAGAAGATGTAGATAAGATTTTCTCTGTTTTAGACGTGTTTGTTATGCCTTCCCTGACAGAGGGGTTACCATTAGCTCTTTTAGAGGCGATGGCTGCCGGAAAACCCGTTGTTGCCAGTAATGTCGGAGGAATCCCGACAGTTATTGAACACGGGAAGACAGGGATATTAGTTGAGTCGAGGAATGTAGCCGAGATAGAAAAGGCAATATTGAATTTGGTTAATGATAGGCATTACTCAGATGCCCTAGCGGAGAACGCTAGGAAATTCGTCGAAAATAATTTTTCTATCACCGCAACTACCAAGAGATACGAAGAGCTATATATTAAACTTTTGAGGGAAAATCAACCGAATGCTTAATCACCTAGAGAATACTATAATACTTTTTTTCGCTGGGAAAGGCCTTAAAGGTAAAATTGGTTTTTTGTCTTATCTTTTTTTAAATATCTTTAACAGGCTTCACTTGATTGACTTAAAAGGCAGGGAATTCAGAATGGTTTTTAAAGACGTGATATTTTGGGCTGGTGCTTCTTCTGGCGAATTGGGCACTTACGTGCAGATATATGCTAAAAACATCAACGAAAAAGCAGAGGGTTTCGTGCCTAGACCAGGCGATACCGTGCTCGATATCGGAAGCAATATAGGCCTTTATGCGGTAAAGAGTTCGAAAAGAGTAGGGCAGAAAGGCAAAATATGGGCTTTTGAGCCTAATCCTACCGTTTTTGCACGCCTTTTGAAAAATCTGGAAGAAAACAAAGTTAATAATGTTATCGCCATGCAAAAGGCCGTATCTTCTAAAAACGGGAAGATGGGATTTTTGGTTCCCGCCGCCATGACCGGCGAGGGCAAGGTTATGCACGAAGAAGAATTAAACGTAAATGCGCAAAAATCTATCGAAGTCGATTGTGTGACCCTGGATAGCTTTATTGCCGAAAGGAGCATTGGAAAAATAGATCTCGTAAAAATAGATGTTGAAGGGGAAGAATATGAGGTTCTGAGCGGGGCCGAAGCAAAAATGTTGTCAATTACGAAGCGGATAGTATTGGAATATCACAATAGAAAAGCAAAAGAAAATTCCACCCTGTTTCTTATGGATCGCGATTTCGATTTAGTATTAGAGGATGCTACAAATAGCGTCCTGTATTTTAAAAATAAAAGATTTCAAGATGGCTGAAAAATTCAGAAATATTTTGGTAATTTCCCTACAAGGCCTTGGCGATCTGCTCTTGACTACGCCCTTATTGGCCAACCTGAAGGCTAATTTCAAGGATTCTAAGCTGACAGTCCTGACTTTTAAAGCTAATGTCGCCGTCCTTTCAAGGAATCCGCACGTAGATGTCATTATTTCATTTGAGCCAACGAAGATAAACGATATTCTGCTAATGTTATTTAGGTTGTGGAGGGAACGCTTCGATTTGTCGATTTGTGCTTATCCAAGTGGGTTGCGTTCGGCTTTTCTGGGATATCTCAGCGGCGCGAAAGAACGCTTTGGTCAGGAGTTTAGTCTTTTTAATAACTATCGCTGGCTCTTTACGCGACAGATGACTATAAAAGAGGTAAAACATGCTGTTTTAATGAACTTGGATTTCTTGGAACTTCTGAACGTAGATCCGCTGAGAGCAGATACAAGGTTGATTTTAAATTTAACCGAGGAAGACTTAAAATTTTCTTCGGACTTTTTAAAGAACAACAAAATCGAAAAAAAAGAGCCGATAGTTGCTATTCATGCAGGTGGGGGGCGTTTTACAGCCGCCTACAGAAATTGGCCCCTAGAGAGGTTCGCTAAAGTAGCTGATGATTTGATCGAAAGATTTAATGCAAAGGTTATTTTGATAGGTGGGACCGGCGACAAGGCAAGCGAAGAGGTGATACTTCATATAATGAAACATAAACCGATAACCACTGTCGGAATGGCCTCGCTTAAGCAGACAGCCGCCTTGATACAGAAAGCGGACATTCTGATTTGTAATAATTCTGGCCCAATGCATATAGCAGCAACCCTAAAAACACCTACAGTAAGCATCTTCGGTTCGGCTGATCCGAGGATTCATAGGCCGTGGGGAGAAAGCCATATTGTTTTACAAAAATCGTTTAAATGCTGCCCCTGTTATTATCCGTTCTTTAGGGATACATTAGAGGAGACAAAGTTAAAGAATAGCTGGTCCGGAAAGAGGTTTAGATGCAAGACCAACGATTATCGCTGCCTTTCTTCTATTGTCGTAGAGGACGTGCTAAATGCGGCGGAGGCAATTTTAAAAAAACGGATGAATAAGTGATTAAAAATACAATTTTTTTATTAAGTCTCTGTTTATTAATTGTATGGATTCCGCGCTACGGGGTATCTGATACTGTTAATGTAATTCCCGCTCCCCAAAGTGTTATCAATAAGAATTATGAGATCGAAATCAAAAGCGATTGGAAAATTTTATTCGATACTAAAGAAGAAGAAATGTTTTTTGTGGCTAGATATTTAAATGAAGAATTGCAAAGCAAATTTAATTTTGCGATGGGAATGCAGAAGTCCGCTTTCTCTAAGACCTCGAAATGCATAGTATTAGGTTTATCCGACAAGGAACTGGCCGGTTTAGGTGAAGAAGCTTACACGTTGGAGGTTTTTGAAGACCACATTGTAATAAACGGGACTAAAGCGGCAGGGGCATTTTACGGCATCCAGACTTTTCTACAATTACTTAAAGAGGAAGAGGATAAGATAATCCTTCCGGCGGTAAAAATAGTAGATTACCCGCGTTTTAAATATAGAGGCGTGCATATATGCGCGGCGGACTTGAAACGATTGAAAGAATATATAGATATTATGGCACATCTTAAAATGAATATTGCGATAATCGATAATTGGGGTTATTACGACCTCGAAAAAAGCGATAACCAACAGGCTTTTCAGGAGATGTTTGAATATGCGAGAGAGCGATATGTAGAACCCGTTCCGGAACTCGCGAATTTCGGACCCGGCGCCCCTATTCTTAAAAGAGATCCTTATGCCGCCGAAGGT
>DAOVKU010000022.1 GCA_030631665.1 Candidatus Omnitrophota bacterium | reverse complement strand
CGACCTCACTGCCAAAATCAGCATGCCCAGGCGTATCAACAATATTGAATTGCACCCCTTTGTATTGAAGAGAAGCGTTTTTAGACAGAATAGTAATGCCTCTTTCTTTCTCAAGAGGATTTGAGTCCATTATGGTAACTTCACCATCTTTAAACTTATAGGCGCCTGTATATTTGAGAAGGGCGTCTACAAGGGTAGTTTTCCCGTGGTCAACATGCGCTATAATCGCGATATTCCTTACATCTTTTCTTCTTTTTTGATTTGGCATATTCTTTTACTTTTTCTTACCTGCTGGCCATTAGGAATCTGAAAGATTTTAAGGACTTTAGTCCCGGAAATTCTCTGAATTTCTCGGGGCAGGCAGGCTTTTCGGCAACAATTCCTCTTATTTTTTTAAAACCGTGTTTTTTTGAAGACACGTTACTTCCCCTCAAAATAAAAAAGGCGTTAGCCTTCTTACGCCTTTTAGAATAAGTTGCTTTATGTTTTAAAGTTGCGTAGCTTTCTTCCTTGCGCTCTTTTTTAAGATAGTGTTATTTTAACAAAAAGACAGGATTTGTCAAGAAAAGAGTAGTATTTTAAACAATGCTGAAGCGGCAAAAAATGCCGGGCTGGATGATGTTGATAACAGGAGATTAAGTATCGTGTCCCTTATTTTGCGTTGTCAAAAACAATTAGTATTGTGTCCCCCGATTTCCCGATTTAAGGCTTCCGGCTCAACATAATCTCCTTGTTTTATTTTTAATTCCTCAAGCCTTTGTTTTTGTTCTTGAAGAATGCGAAATAATATATCAGGAGCGTCTGTCGTTTTTGATTTATAGATTTTTATAATTCGTTCGATTTTTTCAATATTCTCCGGAATTCGCAATGTAAATTGTTTTAAGTAATCCTGGTGAGTGTATTCTCTATTAAGTACGTCTTTAAACAACTTTTTCAAGTCTTCATATTTTGGGATATATCCTGTCGGTGTTTTAATTGCATCTACATCATTATTGACGCGTAATTCCATCCATTTAATCCAGATGCGCTTTACATCCATGCCGGTTAAATAATTACCTTCTTTGTCTTTTAAGAAATAGTTAACCGCAAATATTGATGGAGGATTTTTAATGCCGGAAATAAATTTGAGATAATTATTAATATATATCCCCAGGGGAATGGAAACGAAATCAAGATTTGACATAGGATTAAATTGACGCATTCCTTCTTGCCCCAATGTAGCTGCTGTAGTCTCTGATTCCAGAGACGCTCCTATTGTTATTACACCATGTATCCAGTTAAATGCTTCTTGCACAGGAGGCCAAATGCCGGAATCTCTGCCTCCATAAATTATTCCTTTAAGCTCTACTCCTTCGGGAGCATCAAGTTTTGAATCAAGGTTTTTAAGAGCATAAAGGCTTACCGTATATCGTGCATTTTTATGAGCGAATGATATCTCCTTGCCGTTCGCATCCTTTTTACCCTTAAACCACTCTCCTGAATAATTAATCCCTTTTTGGGGTAATTGCCGGCCGTCACCAAGCCAATGAGGTTTGCTTTGCTCATCTATTAAAACATTTGAGATAATTACTTCTCCGGGTGTATTTAAAGTTTCCCAAATTAGAGGATCATCGTCCGGATTAACATCACGAATAATCCCGAAAATGCCGCATTCAACATTGACAGCATTAACTTTTCCATTTATCTTTCTTAAATATCCAATATCATCACCAATAATAGTCTCACCCTGAAGCATAGCGGTTGATGTTTTGCCGCAGGCACTTGGGAAAGCTCCAGCGAAATATGACTTTCTACCATTAGGGCCGTGTATTCCGGCAAGCATAACGTGTTCTGCAAGCCAGTCTTCTTTTGAAGCCTTATTTATGGCAAGCCTTAAAGCTAATTTCTTAAGCCCCACTGTATTGCCTGCATATTGAGTATTTGTGCTGTAGACAATCTGATCTTCGAGGTCAATATAAATTCTTCGTTTATCAACATTTTTACTGACACCGTTTTCAATTTTTCCAGCACTATGTACAAACTTGAAAAATTGCCCCGAATTGCCCGTTTTTTTAAATTGTTCATAACCCCGGCGGTAAAGAATATATTCTGAATGAGCGACATAACTTGAATCGGTTATTTGAACACAAGGTATAGAAAATTCGGAATTTGTCGGCCCGAGACAAAAAAACAACACATACATCTCTTTGCCTTCCATCATATTGGCTAAATATTCATGGACTTCTTTTAACCCCGCATCTCTATCTGTTGCATTTAACGATGAGCCTAAATCAGTTCCAGGCGGCAGGAGATATTTCGTATTCGCTTTATCTCTGGCCTGATCGTTGTATCCATCAAAATGTATAGTCTGACTTTCAATCGCAAGCTTCTGCTCTTCACCATTCTCCAGCGCTTTGTTTTGTATATATTCTTTATCTTCGTCGGAATAATTGCACACATATACGGAATCAGGATTACAAAGCTCTGTGTATTTTGCAATAAAGTTAAGGAGCTTGGGATTATTTAATTGCATCAGCTTTTCATAGCTTGTCTGTCCGCACTTACTTTTGACTAATGCACCACATTGTTCTTTCATAATATTCTCCCTGTTAAGCGGAATCGACCTAGAGGTTGATGAAGTTTACCTTTAGATATTCGATTGCCGATGAATGGAAATTAGTATTGTGTCCCCTTATTTATTTGTGTCCCCTTATTTATTTTCATGCTGACATCAATTGACTTTGGTGAATGGGTTAGCATGCCTATTGAAATATAATCTATATCCAAAGAAGACAATTTTTTTATATTTGAAAGGGACACCCCGCCCGAAATTTCTATTTTTACGCAAGGATTTAGCTTCTTACGCCACAAAATGGCTTTTTTTATGCTTTTTATATTCATATTATCGAGCATAATGATATCAGGTTTTAGTTTTAGGGCACGCTTGAATTCCTCTAAATTTTCAACCTCTATTTCTATCTTTTTTGAGCCTCTATTTCTATTTTTTATTTTTGTAATAGCAAATTCAATAGCAGATTTAATCTTTTCTTTTTTCATTAAGATATCCAGGTGATTGTCCTTAATAAGAAAATATTCGGCTAAATTCATCCTATGAGATGTCCCACCCCCTACCCTGACCGCATATTTTTCAACTGTTCTTAAAAGAGGATGAGTTTTTCTAGTATCGGTAATTTGGATTTTTGAGGCCTTTGTAATTTTAACAAACTTTTCTGTTAAGGTGGCTATACCTGAAAGATGCCCTAGAAAGTTTAAGGCCGTTCTTTCAGCACTCAGAATAGCTTGAATGCGGCCATAAATTTCAGCTATGATAGTTCCTTTTTTAATATGCTCTCCGTCATCTTTTAATTTTTTAAAGACTGTTTTTTTTATCAACACTCAAAAAGGCTTCCCGGGCAAAATCAATACCGCAAAGCACTCCTTTTTCCTTGAAAGATATTTTGAATTTTCCCATTAGGCCGGGTTTAAATAAAGCGCGAGTGGTTATGTCACAAAAAGCTTTATCTTCATTCAGGGTTTTTCTGACCAGAATTTTAATTTCGGGTCCGGGTAATTTAACAATCATTTCCTTTTTCATTTAATAGTCCTGTTTTTTCCTTTAAATAAGCTATTTCTCTTTTGCCTAAAGGACGAAACTCTCCTTTTTTTAACTTGCCCAGAGATAAACCGGCGTATTTTATTCTCTTTAAATTAAGCACGGGGCGTCCTATTTCCAAAAACATTCTCTTAACCTGACGTTTCCGTCCCTCATAAATTTCTATTAAAAGAGAAGTTCTGTTTTTAGGCCTATCAAATCTGAGGTTTTTAATTTTAGCTGGGAGTGTCTTTTTGCCGTCAATTTCAAGGCCCCTCTCCAGCTTCAATAAATCTCTTTTTTCTATCCTGCCTTCACAAAAAACCGAATATGTTTTTATGATCTTAAACTTTGGATGCGTGAGGCGAAAGGCTAGCTGGCCGTCATTTGTTAAAATTAAAAGACCGGTTGTATCTTTATCTAACCTTCCTACAGGATAAATTCTTATTCCTAAACTGCCGGGTAATAAATCAATAACTGTTTTTTCCCCTCTCTCGTCAGAGACCGCACTTAAAACATCCTCGGGTTTATTAAGTAAAAAATAAACTTTTTCTTCTTCGGCCCTAATCTTAAAGCCATTGATAGAAATTGTATCTTTAGCGGAATTGATTTTGTATTCCGGAGAAAGGATAGTCTCTTTGTTTACCTTTATTCTGCCTTCCCGTACTAATTTTTCTGCCTTACGCCTTGAACAATAACCGCTCTGGGCTATGGCAAGGTGCAAGTATATTTTTTCTAGCTTTTTCAAAACTTTTAGTCTAATTCTTCTAAACTCTTCTCCAGGCCTTTTATTTGTAATTTAAACTCTTCTTGTTTTTTTTCGGTTTGCTCAATGATTGCTTTTGGGGCTTGCGTGAGAAATTTTTTATTTGAAAGACGGCCATTTACTTTAATAAGCTCTGAAGATATTTTCTCAAGTTGCTTATTTAACCTTACCCTCTCTTTGTCAAAATCAAATAATCCCTTAGGAGTTATGCGTGTTTTTAAAATAGCTGCTGAGGATACCTTGTGGATAATAATTTCATCAACTTTAGCCAACTTCTTAATATGATTACTGTAACTTTTAATAATAGTTGTTAAAGTTGAGCCGGGTATTTCTATAAATATTTGCCCTATAGCAACTGAGGCAGATATATTATGATTTTTGCGAAAATTTCTTACCTCTTTTATAGGTTTTATAATATTTTCGAACTGTTCCTTCTTTTTAGGATTTATAAGTTTCTTATTGGCTTTTGGCCATGGACTCATCAAAATAGAATCTTCTTTTTTTATAGGCAGTTTTTGCCAAATTTCCTCTGTAATAAAAGGAATAAATGGATGCAATATTTTAAGTATAGCCTTTAAAACAATAAATAAAACGTTCTGGGTAATTTTATCCTGGATATCTATCTTTGCAATTTCAATATACCAATCGCAGAATTTATGCCAGAAAAAATCATATAACCGATTAACAATGTCATTAAAACGATATAAAGCGAATAATTCATCGACATCCTCGATAAGTTGATTTAACTCACCTATAATCCAGCTTTCGGCTGAATAAGAATTGCTATCAGCTAACAATTTTTCTAAATCTTTAGAAGAAAAATTCCGCAGTTTATCGTTCTCTAAATTCATTAAAATAAAACGGGAAGCATTCCAGAGTTTATTGGCAAAGTTTCTGCCGAATTCTATCCTTTTTTCGGATAGATACAAATCCTCGCCCGGTGAAGAAATTAAGCTAAAGCGAAGAGCATCAGCTCCATACTTATCTATAATAGTGAGTGGGTCGATGGCATTACCCATGGACTTACTCATCTTCCGGCCTTTAGTATCACGCACTGTGCCGTGGATATAAACATCGCTGAATGGGATATCGCCCATAAATTTAAGTCCGGCCATTATCATACGCGCCACCCAGAAAAATATGATTTCAGAAGCGGTTACAAGACATGACGTTGGATAGAAATATTCCAGATCCTTTTTCTGTGGACTGTGGACTGTTGACTGTTGACTGGCAAGTGGCCAGTTAAAAACAGCAAAAGGCCACAACCAGGAAGAAAACCAGGTATCCAATACATCAGAGTCTTGTATAATGTCTTTAGATTTGCAATTTGGGCAAATAGATGGTTTCTCTGTGCCTACATGGATAATACCTGTTTCTTTATCTGATATTTCCAAAGGCAATCTAAGTTCCTTTGTTTTTCTTTTCTCTAAATAGCGCTGGTGACACTTCCGGCAATACCAGGCAGGAATCCTGTGTCCCCACCAGATTTGCCTTGAAATACACCAATCTCTTATGTTTTTCATCCAGTTTATGTAAATCCCAAGCCAGCGCTTTGGATAGAATTTTATTTTTCCCTTTTCAGCTACCTCAAGGGCTCCAATAGCCAGTGGTTTCATTCTTACAAACCACTGCTCGGAAAAATACGGCTCTATTATGGTATGGCATCTATAGCAATGACCTATCGAATGGGTGTGAGGTTCAATTTTTTCCAGTAATTTTCTTTCCCTTAAATCTTCTATTAGAGATTCTCTGGCTTCAAAACGATCTATGCCCTTATAATTCTCAGTGGCATTTTCATTCATGGTGCCGTCAGGATTAATACAAAAAATGCCCTTTAATTTATGTCTATTGCCTATATCAAAATCGCATACGTCATGAAAAGGAGTTACCTTAACAACTCCGGTTCCAAATTCAGGGTCAATGATATCGTCTGCGATAATTTCTAATTCTCTCCCGACAATAGGCAAAATAGCATAGTTGCCTATTAAATGTTTAAAGCGCTTGTCCTTTGGATTAATAGCCAAAGCAGTATCACCAAACATTGTCTCCGGCCTGGTAGTTGCTACTACAACATATTCTTTGCTGTCTTTTAAAGGATATTTTATATAGTAGAGATTCCCCTGAATTTCCTTGTGAGGAGCTTCTTCGTCACTTAGGGCGGTCTGGCATCTTGGGCACCAATTGATTATATAACTACCTCTGTAAATAAGTTTTTCATTATAAAGAGAGATAAAAACTTCATTAACCGCCTTTGAATATCCCGCATCAAGAGTAAAACGTTCACGTTTCCAATCACAGCTACAGCCTAACTTTTTTAACTGCTCTATAATTACCCCACCGTTTTTTTCTGTCCACTCCCAGACTTTTTTTATGAATTTATCTCTACCTAAACCATGCCTGGTCTTTCCCTTTTTTGACAATTCTCTCTCAACCACATTCTGGGTAGCAATGCCGGCATGGTCTGTGCCAGGCACCCATAAAGTCTCAAGGCCTTTCATCTTCTTGTAGCGGATTAGTGCATCCTGAATTGTATTATTAAGGGCATGCCCCATATGAAGAATGCCTGTAACATTGGGCGGAGGAATAACTATACAGTAAGGTTTTTTATCAGTTGATGCTTCAGCGCTAAAATAACCTTTCTTGTTCCAGAATTCAAACCACTTGCCTTCAACATCTTTTGGATTGTAACGGGGAGGTATGTCCATACGCTCGCTTCGCTCGTTTAGTCCGCAGTCTACAGTCTACAGTCCACAGTTTTTTCTATGGACTATGGACTATCGACTATGGACTATTTATGTTTGCTATCTTTAAACAACTTATATTCCACGCTATCAGCCAGGGCTTGCCAGCTGGCCTCAATAACATTTTCCGAAACACCTATAGTTGACCAGGAATTGTTTTTGTCCTGAGACTGGATTAAAACCCTAACCTTGGCAGCCGTACCTGCTTTTTCATCAAGAACGCGCACTTTAAAATCGGAAAGGTGCATCTCACTCAACTTCGGGAAGAAATCACGAAGAGCTTTTCTGAGGGCATTATCCAGTGCATTAACCGGTCCATCTCCTTTGGCTACGGCATGCTCGCGAACACCTTTAACTTTAACTTTAATAGCTGCCTCTGAAAAAAGTTTGGGTTTCTTGGTTTTTGCGTCAATCCTTTTCTCGACTACAATTTTAAAACTTTCTAAATCAAAGAAGCGCTTATAGTTCCCCAGGACCTTATGCATCAAAAGTTCAAATGAGGCATCAGCTGCCTCAAAATGATAACCTTTGTGTTCTAAATCCTGCAATAAATTTAATATCTTTTTGGTTTGAGGGGTATCTTTTGATAAATCAAGTTGTAAATTCTTAGCCTTCACTAAAATAGATGTCCTTCCAGCCAGTTCTGAAATCAAAAAACGCCTCGTATTGCCTACTTTTTCCGGGCTTATATGTTCATAAGCGCGTGGTTTTTTGACTACTGCGTTGACATGCACGCCGGCCTTGTGCGCAAAGGCACTTGAACCCATATATGGCTGATTAGACTGCTGTTTAAGATTGCAAATCTCTGCTACAAACCTTGAAATTTCAGCCAATTTTTCTAAATTCTTAGATGTTATACAGTTTATATTGAGTTTTAATTTGAGGTTGGCTATGATAACGCCTAAATCAGCATTGCCGCAGCGTTCCCCGATGCCATTGATTGTTCCCTGCACATGGTCACAACCGGCTAAAACAGCTGCTATGCTATTAGCTACGCCCATGCCTGAATCATTGTGTGCATGCATTCCAAGACTTACTTTAATCTTAGGACGCACTTTCTTAACGATAACTGATACCTGATCAAAGAGCATCCCGCCGTTGGTTTCGCAAAGCACTATTGTTTTGGCGCCGGCATCTTGAGCCGCCAGGATAACTTTAAGGGCATAATCAGGATTCGAAAGATAGCCCTCAAAAAAATGTTCAGCATCAAAAAAAACCTTCAATCCCTGTGATTTTAGATAGTCAACAGTATCCTCAACCATACATATATTTTCAGCCAGCGTTGTTTTAAGGACATTTTTGACATGAAAATCCCAGGTTTTACCAAAAATAGTTACTATCTTAGTTTTGGCCTGGTAAAGATATTTAAGATTTTTATCAGCATCGGCCTTGGTAAATGGCCTCCTGGTAGAGCCAAAAGCAACTACCTGGGCATTTTTGAAGGGCAAGTTTTTAACTCTTTTAAAAAACTCTAACTCCTTTGGATTGGAGCCGGGCCATCCGCCTTCAATAAAATGTATTCCGAGTTTGTCCAGTTCCAAAGCGATGCGAATTTTATCATCAACAGAAAAAGATATACCTTCGCTCTGAGCTCCATCGCGCAAGGTTGTATCGTAAAGTAAAACTTTTTTCATTTTCATTACCTCTTCAATGAACACACGACGCTTTGTTTCATAACTCGCAGCATCACTTGGCTTTCCTTGTTCTTGTTGGTTTTTGAAGTTCAAAAACTTTGTGGATAGCCTTAACGGCTTTAACGGCGTCTTTCTTGTTGATTACGCAAGATATTTTGATTTCCGAAGTTGATATCATTTTGATATTAATGCCCTTCTGGGCTAAGGCTTTAAACATGGCTGCTGCAATACCGGAGTGGCTTCTCATCCCCACGCCCACAACTGAAACTTTGGCAATATCTCTATCTTCTAATACGTTTTTGGCGCCGATTTTTTTAGCCATTTTCTTAACAATATTTACCGCTTTTTTTAAATCCGTTTTTTCAATTGTAAAAGATATATCGGTTCGTCCCGTATGAGATACATTTTGAATTATCATATCTATATTTATATTGGCGGAAGCAATTTCCCTAAAAATCCTGGCTGCAATGCCTGGTTTATCCGGCACATCACAAATGGTTATTTTAGCCTCACTTCTATTAACTGCCACACCGCTTACCAGTATCTCCTCCATTGATTTAGCCTCCTCATGAATTATAGTTCCATCTTTTTTGGAAAAAGAATTTCTCACACATAGTTTTATATTAAATTTTTTGGCTACCTCAATGCTTCTGGATTGCATTACCTGGGCTCCTAAAAATGCCAATTCCAGCATTTCATCGTAGCTTAATCTATCAATCTTTCTGGCTTCTCTGGCAATTCTAGGGTCTGCAGTATAAACGCCGTCAACATCGGTGTAAATCTCACACATTTTTGCCCCCAGTGCCTTAGCCAGAGCAACAGCAGTTATGTCGCTGCCCCCGCGACCCAGCGTGGTTATATCCTGTTCAAGGTTAATGCCTTGAAAGCCGGCCACAATAACAATTTTCTTTTTCTTCAGTTCTTCTTTAATTCTTCTGCTATTAATATTAATAATTCTGGCCTTGGTATAACTTTTATCTGTAATTATGCCAACTTGAGCTCCGGTAAACGAAATGGCCTGATAACCTAAATCATTAAGCGCCATAGAAAGCAAAGCCATAGAAACCTGCTCTCCGGTAGATAAAAGCACATCTAATTCCCGGTCTGTCGGATCATTGGTAACAGAATGGGCCAATTTTAATAAATCATCTGTGGCATCACCAGGAGCAGAAACAACCACCACCAGAGCATAGCCCTTTTTTTTGTAAGAAATTATCCTTTTGGCCACATTCTTAATACACCATGCGTTAGCTATAGAAGTTCCGCCAAATTTCTGAACAATTAATTTAGACAATTGCTTTCCGCCTTTTTAATTTTTTAAAACTTAGACTTTATTGACCTTTTAAAAAAAATTCTAATAATTGACTCCCTTTTTTAAATCTAAGCGAACTTTCTTTGGCACATTTCTCGTTAAAAGCCTCAGTTGAATTTTTAGAAATCCCGTTTCCGTAGATAGCAAAACAAACAGGATCATCGGTGTGCGTTTTAAGTGAAATGGGGGTGGCATGATCTGGTAAAACTAAAATTCTAAATTCCTCTCCTCTACTTTTTAGGCCTTCAAAGATTTTACCTACCACTTTCGAATCAAAATTTTCTATGGCGCTAATTTTCGCCCTTAAATCTCCTGCGTGTCCTGCTTCATCCGGTGCTTCGACATGCACGAAAACAAAATCTTTTGTTTCAAGCGCCCGCAAGGCATACTCAGCTTTAGCCCTATAGTCGGTATCATAATAACCAGTAGCCCCGGGAACGTCAACTACTTCCAGGCCGATAGTTTTACCAATGCCCTTAATAAGATCTACAGCTGAAATTATTGAACCAGTCAAACCAAATTTTTTAAAGAATTTTTCTAGTTTAGGAGTCTTGCCCTGTCCCCATAGCCAGATCATATTGGCCGGGTTTTCCTGTAGGTCAACTCTGACCTGATTTATCTCGTGGTTTAATAAAAGTTCTCTGGATTTTGTCATTAAATCAATTAGGAGTTTTGCCCCTTTGCCAGTGGGCAAATTCTGGCTAATTTTACTGCCTATTATGTCGTGGGGTGCTTTGCAATGCGGCGTGAAACTTCCTTCTTTAACAGTTATTTTCATTAAATTTCTGTAACTAGTGCCGGGATAAAATTTGATAAATTCATTTGAAAACTTTTGGTCGATAAACTTCATGAGAGCCCTGGCCTCCTTGTTGCCTATATGTCCGGCACTATAGTCAACGAGAATGCCATCTGATTCCGTTATTAAATTACAACGAAAAGCATAGTCTTTATCTGAAAGCTCAACTCCCAGATTAGCCGCCTCAAGCGGGCCTCTTCCGGTATAGTATTTCACCGGATCATATCCTAAGATGGATAAATTGGCTACATCGCTTCCAGCCGACATGTGGGGCGGTATAGTTTTAACCGTACCACTTATTCCTTCTCCTGCTATAAAGTCCATATGAGGAATCTTTGCCGCTTCTAAAGGAGTTTTTCTATCGAGTTCCTCCAAAGGATAGTCGCACATCCCATCACCAACCAAAACTGCATATTTCATTTTCGTCTCCTCGGTATATTAGCTTCCTGCAAAAAATGCCTAATCGGTAATCTATAATTTGTATATAGGGCTTTAAGTTCTATTAATATCCCATGGCATTTACCACGGTTTCTAACTTTGCCGGTAAAGCTTCAGGCTTTTTGGCTATAGCTATTGCTCTATCCGGGTCTTTAAGGCCATGGCCGGTTAAGACGCATACAATTTTATATGGTCTGCCGGAAAAACGATTTTCAAAAAAATTTTCTTTAGCCATTTTGAGCATACCGGCCACAGAAGCCGCTGAAGCGGGCTCGACAAAAACACCTTCTTTATTGGCCAGAAGCTTATAGGCTTCTAAAATTTGCTTATCTGTGACCATGTCGATTATACCCTTAGATTCATCTCGGGCGGCCTCTGCCTTTTTCCAACTGGCAGGATTGCCAATTCTAATAGCGGTGGCGACAGTCTCTGGATTTTTTATAATCTTCTTTCTTACAATAGGCGCTGCGCCTTCGGCCTGAAAACCGAGCATAACAGGCAATTTTTTTGTCTCCCCTTTTTGTTTATATTCTTTATAGCCCTTCCAATAAGCGGTGATATTACCTGCGTTTCCAACCGGTATAATATGAAATTCAGGTGCGCAGCCTAAGTCATCACAAATTTCAAAAGCAGCCGTTTTTTGTCCTTCTATGCGATTAGGATTAAGCGAATTAACTAAAGTTATGGGATATTTTTCGGTTATACTCTTGACCAACGAAAGCGCATCATCAAAATTGCCATTTATGGCAATTACTTTAGCGCCGTGAATTAATGCCTGAGCCAGTTTTCCTAGGGCAATGGCTCCTTCCGGTATTAGAACAAAACACTTAATTTTAGCACGCGCGGCATAAGCGGCAGCAGAAGCAGAAGTATTGCCTGTAGAAGCACACATCACGGCCGCACTTCCAGCTTCCATAGCCTTTGAAATGGCTAAAGTCATCCCCCTGTCCTTAAATGAACCTGTGGGATTCAAACCTTCATATTTTAGATAAACCTGTGACTTTCCACCTAATAGGTTACTAAAATATTCACTTTTTATAAGTGGGGTGTCGCCTTCATTGAGGCTGATAATAGGCGTTTTGCTTGTTATAGGCAAATATTCCTTATATCTTTCTATGACTCCTTTTATCATAATTTACATTCGATCATTCACTTTTTTAGTCCACAGTTTATAATCGACAATCCACAGCTTTTCTATGGACTATGGACCGTTGACTATGGACTAATACTATGTTTGTATTCTTATTAAATCAGGTTTCTTTTTCACGAAAGACAATTGATGTATTTCCCGAACAGCTTTCTGCATATCTTTTTCTAATGCATGATGAGTTAACATAACAATGGGCACTGCTTTTTCCTGATGTCTTTCTTTTTGAATAACAGACGCTATGCTGATTTTGTGACTGCCGAGAATTCCGGAGATTGTAGATAAAGCACCTGGCTGGTCGAGTGCCATTATACGTAAATAATAACGGCAACTTACATCTTGAAAATCCTGCACAGACAATTTTTCCCCGGATGGTTTAAGTTCAATTTTTTTAAAATTGACATCTCGCTTTAAGTCAACAACCAAATTTATTAAATCACTTATTATGGCACTGGAAGTAGGATGCGGCCCTGCTCCCCTGCCATAAAAAATCATCTTGCCTACTAAATCCCCCTTAATATAAATAGCGTTAAAAGAACCCCTGACCTGCGAAAGCAGATATTCTTTGGGCAGGAGGGCGGGGTGCACACTTAATCTGAGTTTACCCTTTGCTTTTTTAGCTATAGCCAATAATTTTAAACTATAACCAAATTCTTGAGAATATTTTATATCCAAAGGGTCAATGTTATGAATACCTTCAACATAAATATCCTTTAGTTTTACATCCATTGAATAAACCAGTGAACTAAGAATGGCTAGTTTATGCGCTGAATCCCATCCATCGATATCAAGAGATGGATCGGCTTCCGCATAACCTTCCTTCCGGGCTTTTTCAAGGGCCTTTTTGAAATCAGAATTATCCCATGCCATCTCGCTTAATATAAAATTACAGGTTCCGTTTATTATGGCAAATATCTCCTGGATGTCATTAGCCACAAGGCCTTCTCTCAAAGACTTAATTATAGGAATGCCTCCTGCAACAGAAGCCTCGAAATACATATTAACATTATTTTCGTTAGCCACTTTACAAATTTCAGCTAAACTTTGCGAAAGAAGCGCTTTATTGGCAGTAATAACATGTTTTTTATTTTTGAGAGCAGATAAGATAAAATCTTTCGCCGGATGAATACCCCCAATTAACTCAATAACTACGTCGATGTCTTTATTTTTAATAATCTCTTTCGCATCCCGGCACAGATTTATACCCTTTAAGCCTGCTTTCTGTAGTTTCGCAAGGTCTATATCGCAAATCGAATCTATGTTAACATCAACGCCCATTTTTCTTTTAAGTTCAGATTTTTTCTTAAGCAGAACTGAAATCAATTTCTTTCCAATCTGACCGTAACCAATTATGCCAAGGTTAATTTTATTCATTTTTAATTCCTTTTTTCTGATTATCCACTCTCTGAAATTCAATTTTTTAGCTATAAATCATAGCTTTTCTTCCCTCTTTATGGTGCAGGCCAGCCTTTTCTAACTCCTTCTACTGTTATTTTGCTTAAGTGCTTTTCAACTAATCCATACTTTTTGAAGAGTTTCTTTTTGTATTTTTTTGTTAACTCATCGCTTTTGTCTACATTCTTCATAACATTTTCTTGCCAATGTTTTGATTTCATGGGGTTTGTAGGATAAAGCCTGTCTGCTTCCTCTTGAGCTCTATGCTCACATTGAGCAAGTTCATAATATACCTTTCTCCTCATTTGTTCAAAAGAAAGTATTTTTGTCTGTTCTTTAGTCTGACGCCTTCCATCTTTATCAATTTTAATATTTATTCCTTTTTTAGGACGTGTGCTTTTTACACTTACCCATTGTCCCTTCATTAAAGGCAAATAATTTTCTCCAAGAAATAAATCTACCCCTAACCACTCAACCTTATCCTGCCATTCTTCTTTTAAATTATTTAATTTGTTTTTTAATGTCCTCTCAGCTTCTTTATTCGAAACACTAGGCGAAACAACTAAATCATAAGTTATAAAAATCCCTTTCCTAAATTCATCTTTCTTTAAAATGCTTTTGTCAGTTTCGTCAACCATTTCAGGTTGTTTAATTCTTAGAGAATGACAATATATTTCCCATTTTCCGCTACTGCCTATGTTCCAGTTGGCAACAGCATTTGCCATATCTTTATTAACATTTAAATCTGGATAATAAAAAGTGATTTGGACTTCTTTTAATTTGGGAATTGCTTCTTTTTTCTGCGTATAAACTATTTTTGCTACTTTTTTTATTTCTTCTTTCGTTATACCTTCTTGAATAACAACTTTAAACTCTTTTCTTACACAACTTGCATAACTAAAGTCTCTTTCTCCAACCGTCTTATAATCAATTTTTTCCTCTTGTTTGCCAACAGCAAAGGCTATTTCGCTTACAAAACATACCAAGGCTACCAGTAGCAAAATACCTATTAGTAATTTAATTTTATGCATTTCTTGGTTCCTAATTTAATTCTGGTCGGGGCGGGGAGATTTGAACTCCCGGCCTCTTGAACCCCATTCAAGCGCGCTAGCCAAACTGCGCCACGCCCCGCTTATCTTGCTTCTAGAATTTTTTTAGCAGCATCGACATCAGGGTTAATTTCTAAACATTTTCTAGCTACTTCTTTTGCCTCGACCGCATTTCCAATTGCATTATATGCAAGTGCCAAATTACATTCAACTTTCCATAAATATTTTTGTGAATCTGGTAACTCTTGCAAGTCTTCGATAGCCAATTTATATTTTTTAATTGCCTCTTTGTACATTCCTACAGAATAATATCTATTTGCTAATTGAAAATTAAAGTTGGGAAATTCTTTATTTGTATATAAAAGGATACAAAGGCCTTCATTCGGATTTTTAAGTAAGTTTAACTTAAAATAATCAATGCTTGTAGTAAATAGAGATAACTCTATATTTTTATTTGTTAATTCTATATTTTTTACTGCCGTTTCTATATTTGTCCTTATGTTACCCAATACTTGCGAATGTTGTTCTTTTGCTACCTTGTAACTCAAAAAAGACATGATGCAAACTAATAATACCACAATTGAGGCTTTAAAAACTCTCTGCCATGGCTTTTTTGTCTTGAATATAATTTCAATTGAAGTTATTACTACTGTTAATAATAATATAGCAAGAAAAGTCATTATTTTTCCTCAAAGGTTAATTTTCAAAATTAACCCTGCGACCTTCCGTCTCAGGCGGACACCATACCCTGATTGAATCTCCAACTTTATTTTTTATATACTCTCGGCCTTTACCGGTCTTAAGAAACCTTTCATGCCTCATAGCTTCAGACCTTGTGTTAAAAACTTCATAAAATACCAAACTCCAAGGCCCACGTCCGTAAGTATATCTTCTTTTATCAAAATCTGTATTATGCCGTAGAATTCTCTCTTTCAAATTTTTGGTATGACCAATGTAATATTTACCGTTTTTTCTACTTTTTAATAAATAAACATAATACATAAATTAATGTATGAACTCCCGACCTTCCGCCTCAGGCCGACGCGCTAGCTCCGCCTAGGCGGACGCCACGCCCCGCTTATGCTTTTTCTTCCTTCCTTTTTCTGCGCATCAAATCCATAACAGCGGTTTTAGGATTTTTATTTTTATAAAGAACCATATATATTTGCTCGGTAATGGGTGCTTCTATGCCCTTTTCTTTGGCTAAATCATAAGCAGATACACAGGTCCTTACGCCCTCAGCAACCATGTCCATTTTTTTTAAAATGTCTTTTATTTTTTTACCGCGCCCTATCTGTTCTCCCACAAACCTGTTTCTTGAAAAAGGGCTCATGCAAGTAGTTACCAAATCACCCATTCCGCTCAAGCCCCAGAAAGTCTTTTTGTTTGCTCCCAGACTTACTCCCAGGCGTGTAATTTCTGCCAGGCCTCTGGTTAAAAGAGCCGCTTTAGTATTAGTGCCATAGCCCATACCATCAGAAATCCCGCAGGCAATAGCGATGATATTTTTTAAAGCCCCGCCTATCTCTACGCCAATCATATCATAATTGGTGTAGATTCTAAAATAGTCCGATATAATAATATCCTGAATTTTTTCGGCAATAGCCTTACTGGTTGAAGAAACAACTGCAGCCGAAGGAATTTCCTGTGCAATCTCTCTGGCAATGGTCGGGCCTGATAAAACAGCTAACTTGACCTTGCCCAGAATGTCGTAAATAACTTCCGACATCCTTTTCAATGTTTCAGTTTCTATGCCTTTTATGACACTCAAAAAAATATATTTTTCGGGGTTGATTTCTTTCTTAAGTTTTAAAAGAACAGCTGTTAAATATTGCGAAGGTATAGCTAAAATTATAAGATAAGCATTGTCTGTGACCGTTTCCAAAGAATGCGAAATTTCTATCTCTCTCGGAATTTTTATACCCGGCAAAAATTTTACATTTTCTCTTTTTTTTCTTAATACCTGCACATAACTCTCAAAAGCACTCCACAAGCCAATCCTAAAGCCTTTTTTATGTAAATGTATTGCCAGAGTAGTGCCCCAACTTCCATCTCCGATGATAGCTATTTTTTTATTATTCATAAACAAAAAAATTATACCAAAAAAACCTGTTTTTGGCAACAAAAAGCTTTTAATATGTCAATCAGATTTTAAAATGTCCGGTTTTTAACAAAATTAACTAATGGTTAACAAGTTAGAAATTTGCGATTAATAATTAATGGGGTTTTCCCGATAGGCAGGCAATCACTTGTTCTAAAAAATGTAAATTTCAATGAGACTTACGAAAATAAAGCTTAGTTTCTCTTTTTGTTATAAGTCCATTTATATTTTTGTGGTGTTTGAGTATGACCAGGGCGGCTATAAAAATACAAAATAAGACAATCTTAAAGTCAAAGCCCTTAAAAGCGGCTGTGAGTGGCAGGCTCAAAGCCGCGGACATTGAACCGACAGAGACGTACCTGGTAATTATAAAAAGAAGAAACCAGATTGCGATGGCAACTAAAATTAAAAAACGAAATTCTACTATATAGAAACTGAGACCAAAACAAACTCCGAGTGTCGTAGCTACACCCTTCCCACCTTTAAAATTCAGGAAAACTGACCAGATATGGCCAATTATGGCAGCGGTAGCGAAAACAAGCCTTAGATTGAGCTGACTAATAGCGGTAACTTTTAAAAAAAATGTTGCTAATAAACTTACAACTATTATACCTTTAAGTATATCTAAAATTAAAACTAAAAGAGCTATTTTTTTTCCCGCCACCCTTATAACATTAGTGGCGCCAACATTTTTGCTTCCTTCTTGTCTTATGTCCAGATGTTTAGTTAATCTCGTAAATATGTAGGCAAAGGGTATGGCCCCTATTAAATAAGCACAAATTATACCAACTATTAACAATTTCCAACCTCCTCACCTAAAATTTTAATGCCTCTGGTGATATACTGAATTCCTGAAACTACAGTAAAAATAACGGCTGTAGTCCAGATAAAAGAAGCAAATTTAAAATGGGCAATGATAGATATAATGGTTAACATTTGAAAAAATGTGGTTAATTTACCAAGCAGGTTAGGAAAAACCTCAATTTTTTTCTTAATAGCATAGATTAAAATCACACCTAGTGTAATTATAGCATCTCTACTTATAACAATGATAGGAACCCAGGTAGGCAATTTAAGTGTTGGGGGATAACCCTTTAGAGAGGCAACGGTTACAAAAGCCGCTATCAATAACGTTTTATCTGCCAGGGGGTCTATGATTAAACCTAAGGTGGTTTTCTGTTTTAGTTTCCGGGCTATAAAACCATCTGCCAGATCACTTAAAGCTGCCATGCAAAAAATCCCCAGAGCTACCCACCTTAAGTAATCTCTCTGGGGATTATAATATATTAAAGCGGCTACGAAAAAAGGAGTGCTTAATATTCTAAATATGGAAAGTCGGTTAGCAAGTGTCAATTTTCCCCTATATTATTAAAAATAAAGGCGCAAAAGCAAAACCTTTGTGCCTTTGGAGCAAAGCACCACTACCAATTTCTACTCAATGTCTTCTCTGCCGTTGCCGCCCTTCCATTCTAACATGGCACCGTCGTTTGGACAATATTCTACGTCGGCTGAGTAGCTTGCACCGCAAATCGGACAAAATTTCTCACCCCTTTGTTCACTACTTTTGCCTGATTGTTGACCCTCGTCCATCTGGTCACCGATTAGAGCACCACCTAAACCACCCACAGCCGCACCAATAGCCGCGCCTTCACCGGCATGACCAGACTGATGGCCTATAATAGCACCTAATCCGGCACCTGTAAGTACTCCGACTGTGGCACCTTTCTGAGTGGTAGTGCACCCGTAACACATTATAACACAAAGAATTAGAACTGATATTTTTATCGTACGCATTTTATATCCACCACCTCTTCTTTTACCATGAGTATATCATAAGAAATATTAAGATTCAACTATTTTGTCAAACCTATGCGCCTTGGCGGCCAGTAAATTACAAAGGCCCTGCCTACTATATTTTTTTCGGGAACAAATCCCCAATATCGAGAATCACGGCTATTGGCACTATTGTCTCCGAGTACAAAATAAGACCCTTGCGGCACTACAACAGAACTATTTTCATCATTTAACTTTCCGCCGTTGAAATAGTAGATGTTTTTAATAACAGGCTCTTTGATGAGCCTGCCATTTATATAAATATCACCGTCTTTTATCTGGACTTCTTCTCCTTCCGTAGCTATTAATCTTTTAATAAAGTCTTTTTTTGGTTCCATAGGGTATTTAAAAACAACAATGTTTCCTCTTTCCGGTTCGTTAAACCTATAAATTAATTTATTAACAAGTATTCTATCTCCTTCTTTTAAAGTCGGCCTCATAGAACCCGACGGTATTTTAAAAGCCTGCACGAAAAAGGTGCGAATAATCAAAGCCAGAACTACAGCAATTAATATCGATTCTGCATATTCTCTGAAAACCGACTTTTTCTTACTTCCTTTTTCTTTATTCATCATATCTTCACCACGGCCATAAAGGCTTCTTGAGGAATTTGAACTTTACCAAATTGCTTCATTCTCTTTTTTCCTTTCTTTTGTTTTTCCCATAATTTTCGCTTTCTGGTTATATCTCCACCGTAACACTTACCAGTTACATGCTTGGAAAGCGGCCTGACACTTGCTTTGGATATTATTTTTTTGCCAATAGCTGCCTGGATGTTAACAGTAAATAATTGCCTCGGAATATGCTTAGCCAACGCCTCCACTAATTTTTTGCCTTTTTGATATGCCTTTTCCTTGTGAACAATCAAGCTTAATTCACCACAAGGTTCGCTATTTATCAAAACATCCAATTTTACGAGCTTAGCTACTCTGTATCCGATAAATTCATAATCAAAAGAGCCGTAACCTTTGGTTATAGACTTTACCTTATCATAAAAATCAACAATGGCTTCGTTTAGAGGAAATTCATATATCAACATTAACCTACTTTCGCTGAGTACTTCTGTGGATTTATAAATGCCTCTTCTTTCCTGCGAAAGTTTAAAGATAGAACCCATTGCCTCCTGTGGAATCATAATAAAGGCCTTCATCCACGGCTCCTGAAATTCCTCTATGTTTGAAGGTTCAGGCAGCCTTGAGGGATTTTCTATAACTTCTATTTTGCCGGTTACATTTTTAATTCTATAAACCACGCTTGGCGTAGTTACTAAAATACTCAAATTAAATTCCCGCTCAAGCCGCTCCTGTATTATTTCCATATGCAGAAGTCCGAGAAAGCCGCACCGCAAACCAAACCCCAAACTCATCGATGATTCCTGCTCAAAACTAAAGGAAGAATCTGAAAGATGAAGGCGTTCTAAGGCATCCTTCAGCAGGTTAAAATCTTTAGCATTGACCGGATAAAAAGAAGCGAAAACAAGCGGTTTAACCTCCTTGTATCCAGGCAACGGCACCGAAGCTGATTTCTTAGCAGAGGTTATAGTATCTCCTATATTTATTTCTCTGGCTTCTTTAATATTAGCGGCCAGGAAACCTACTTCGCCACAATGAAGTTCTTCTACATCT
>DAOVKU010000106.1 GCA_030631665.1 Candidatus Omnitrophota bacterium | reverse complement strand
CCCGAAGCTTAAGTTAAAATTATCAGAGAGAATTTTAGCTTGTTTAAGCAAGGGATCCTTAATAATATATGCGAATTAATCCCGAAGCTTAAGTTAAAATTATCAGAGAGAATTTTAGCTTGTTTAAGCAAGGGATCCTTAATAATATATGCGAATTAATCCCGAAGCTTAAGCAGGGGATGTTTTAATTTTCTTCTTTGTCATCTATTCTCCGTTTATCTTCCTTCTGTTGTTGTTCTTCTTCTTGTTCTGCCTTTTTTTCTTCTCCTCCCTCTTCTTTTTGCTTCTTCTGCTCTAAATCTCTCTTATCTTTTTTCTTACTTATTTTTACCTTTGCATGCCGCAAAACTTTATCTCCCAAAGAATAACCTTTTTGATACTCTTCAGTTATGGTATTTTCAGGATGCTCCTCATCTTCTTCCTGCAGAAGCGCTTCATGCAAAGTCGGATCGAATGGCTTGCTAAGTGTTTCAATTTCCTTAAGTCCTCTTTTGGCTAATAAATTTTTAAGGTGTTTAACTATAATCTCAATACCTTTCTTAAGGCTTTTTATATCATTCTTTTTGTTAGCTGATTCCAGCGCCCGCTCAAAATCTTCCATAATAGGAATGAGCTCAAGAATTAAAAAAGCTTCGGCAAATTTTACAAATTCCTGCTTTTCTTTTTCAAGACGCTTCTTGGTATTATCAAACTCTGCCTGCAACCTTAGGAGTTTATCAAAATAAACAGCGGCCTGTTTACTTTTTTCTTTTAAGGCATTAAATTCCTCAAGCGAAATAGTAACAGACTTGTCTTGTTGTTTTTCTTTGCTTTTTTCTTCTTCTTCTTTGGGTTTGTGTTCTTTTTCTGTCATTTTATGTGGTTTCTATAAAATTACCTTTGCTTAAAATGTCGCTTAGAACATGAGAAATGCACTTAAGTACGGGAATAACCTCATCGTAAGCCATCCTGGTTGGGCCAATAACGCCAAGGTTTCCTTTAAGATGATTATCAACCTGATACCTGGAAATAATAAGACTGCAATGCTGAATATCTTCGTATGTATTCTCACTGCCTATATGCACCTTTATATCATTTTTAAAATCTTCCAGATCTTCGTTCATAATTTCTAAAACTTCGGTCTTTTCTTCCAGGACATGTAAGATGCCACACGATTTATTGAAATTTCTAAATTCCGGCTTATCCATAATGAGAGATAGGCCGTCAAAAAAAAGCTTATTATTCATATGAGTTATATCTATTAAATTAATAATTTCACAAGCATTGTTAATAACATTAAAAACAGCGTCTTGATGACGTTTTATTTTAGTTAAAAGATAATCTTTAATTGAACTGAGTAAAAAACCCTTTAATTCCTCATTTAAAAAATTCTCAACTTTTTTTAATTCGCTGAATTTAACATTTTCAGGTAAATTTATAATTATATTTTTAACCATGCCGGAAGTATCCAAAAGAACAATCAGCATCCTATTTTTATCAAGCTGAAGTAAATTGATTTTCTTAAAAACATTTAAAGTAATTTTCGGCACCATCACCATGGCGGCCTGGTTGGTAATGGCACAAATTACGTGGGCTGTTTTTTCTATTAAATCTTCAAGTTTCTCTATCTTTTTTCTGGAGTCATATTGCCTGCGAATCGAAATCTCTTTTTGAGAAGACGGCTTTTTGGGTTTTATTATATTATCTACATAATAACGATAACCCTTATCCGTAGGGATTCTTCCTGCAGAAGTATGCGGCTGTCTCAATAATCCTTCTCCTTCAAGCTGTGCCATGGTGTTTCTGATAGTAGCGGAACTCCACTTAAAACTGTATCTTTCTACCAAAAATGAAGAGCTTACAGGCGTAGTTTCTTCCACGTAAGAACGAATAATAGCTTCTAAAATCTTTTCTTTTCTCAAACCTAACTCTTTATTTTTCATAGCCTTATATCAATCCATTCATTTTCAGACAACAAACGACAGTTTTTAGCACTCACCGGCTTAAAGTGCTAAAGTTTAGCTTAACATACAATTTAACTTTGTCAAGATTTTTTTGGCCTGGACAACAGGCAACAAGGCCTCTATATAAACACCATCTGTGCGAAATTCCTCTTTTTGTATATGTCCGCTTTTATGAATTATGTTTAAAAGCGCCATTTTACTGTGAGGTATAATAATCTTTATGCTCTGAAGTTCGTTAGAAAGTTTTAAGACTATCTTTTCTAAAAGCGAACTTATGTTCTTTCTCTCTTTGGCGCTTATGGAAATATAATCCTCAAAATTTCGTTTCATTATCAGCGATTTATTATCTAATTTATCTATTTTGTTAGAAATTAACAAGGTGCTTTTTCTCTCAACGCCCAATTGTTTAAGAATTTCATAAACTGCCTGTTGCTTCTCCTTATACATATCAGAGCTTACATCAACTATATGAAGCAAAAGGTCGGCCGAAAGCACCTCTTCTAATGTGGCCTTAAAAGCCTCTATTAAATGATGTGGAAGATTATAAATAAAACCAACTGTATCTGACATAAGCACACGCTGATTATTAGGTAAAACCAATCTCCTCACTTTTGTATCAAGGGTAGTGAAGGGCCGGTCATCAGCTGTTTGGTTGCCGCCACAAAGAGTGTTCATCAAAGTAGATTTGCCGGCATTTGTATAGCCAACCAATGCCATTAACGGCAAGGCCTTATTTTTTCTGTTTACCGAAATAGCATGTCTTCTTTTCTTTAGCTGCCCAAGGTCTCTTTTTAATTTAATAATGCGTTTTGCAATTCTTCTTCTATCAACTTCTAACTTTTGTTCGCCGGGCCCCCTGGTGCCTATCCCACCTCCCAGACGCGAAAGCATAATCCCTTTACCTGCAAGACGCGGTAGTAAATATTCCAATTGTGCCAACTCAACCTGAATTTTTCCTTCCAGGCTCTTGGCGCGCCTGGCAAAAATATCCAGAATTAACTGTGTGCGGTCGATTATCTTTGCTCCCAGAACTTCCTCGAGATTCCTCTGTTGTGCGCTGGAGAGATCATTATTAAAGATAACTACATCTATTTCTTCATCATGAATAAAAGTATGAATTTCCTGAGCTTTGCCGCTTCCGATAAAAAGAGAAGCGCTGGGTTTTTTAATGCGAAAAGTCAGTTCTCCGGCTACTTCAATTCCGGTTGACCGGCTCAATTGATATAATTCTTTCGACAATTCACCAACCGGCCAGTGTTTCTGGCCCTCCAATACCACCGTTATTAATAGAGCTCGTTCAGTCCTATTCATACTATTTAGACCCTTCCTTAAAGGAACTAGAAAGGTCTATCCCTGTGGATTAGACCATTCCTTCAAAAGAATTAGGAAGGTCTATTCTTTAGAATTAAGATATTCCCTTGATTATCTTTTTAACTATCTGCTGTGGTTTATAATTTGGCTGAATTTTAATCCAGGTAATTCTTTTATCAGCTCTAAACCAGGTCAATTGACGCTTGGCATACCTGCGGCTATTTTGTTTTACAAGACACCTGGTTTCCTCAAGGCTTGCCCTTCCTTTTAAATAATCGAATAATTCTCTTATCCCCAACGCTGTGCGGGCAGTCTTGCTTATTCTCTGCGAATACAATTTTTTTGCCTCTGCCAAAAGCCCCTTCTTAAACATCTCATCCACTCTCCTGTTTATCCGTTCATAGAGGGCTTCTCTTTCCATGTTAAGGGCAAAAATCTTAATTATATATTTATTTTCTATAGATTCTGTATTCTTTTTAAGATAAGAAAAAGTTTTTTTATTTTTGATATAAACTTCCAGCGCCCTTATTATCCTTCTTTTATTATGGGGATGAATAACTCTGGCAGATTGGGGATCAACTTTTTTAAGCCGCTTAAAAAGGTCTGATTCAGAAATTTTATTTAAGGACCTGCGCAGTTTAAGGTCTGCTTTTGTGTCCGGGAAAAGGCCATCAATAATTGCCTTCATATAAAGGCCGCTTCCTCCGACAAAAAGCGGAATTTTATCTCTTTCTGTAATTTCTTTAATCTTCTGACGCGCTGCCAGGGCAAACTGATAAGCGCTATAAGCCCTGCGGGGTGAAACAAAATCAAAAAGATGATGAACAATTTCCTTCCTTGCTTTTTTGGATGGCTTCGAACTGCTGATATTCAATTGCCTATAAATTTGCATCGAATCACAATTTATGATTTCAGCTTTTATTTTCTTTGCCAGGCAAAGTGAGATTTGCGTTTTACCTATAGCGGTGGGTCCCATTAAAAATATAACTTTT